>JBOGOU010000490.1:0-7706 GCA_050748205.1 Pyrinomonadaceae bacterium
GCTCCTCTTCAGACGCGAGGTCTTTCGATCCCCCGCTTTAACAACTGTCACCATTAGGTGCCGCTGCATTATGCGGTATTAGCAACCGTTTCCGGTTGTTATTCCCCATCCGAAGGTAGATTACCTACGTGTTACTCACCCGTGCGCCACTCTACTTGTCCCCCGAAGGGGACTTTCGCTTTCGACTTGCATGTCTGAGGCACGCCGCCAGCGTTGATTCTGAGCCAGGATCAAACTCTCGTTAGAATTTGTTCTCTGGAACATTATCCGTACTGGTTGTTCAGTATCCGATAATGACTCTTCTTTAGAGTTTTGAACGCGAGCTTTATCGCTCGACGTTTGACTCTCAAAGGTCATTGATATGGACACGCTCTATCTAGTTTTCAAACATCGATTCCAAATTGTCTTTGGATTGCCTTACAGACGAACCAAACTCGCCCCAAGCAAACGGGGATATTAACCGCCCCGCTCTATTCTGTCAAGCCGCATCCGCTGTCACGGCTGAATATCTTTTTAGCGGCTTCCAATAGATCTCCAAATAGCCGTTTCCGCCACTAAAACTGGCCTTTTCGTGAGGTTCACCACCTTTTACAGCGGTCCACCTGTTTTGAGCGACTGTCTCAGATGCCAGAAGGGTTTCATCCGTTTGCTAACGTCACGAAAGAATCTAGCTTCTTCGGTAGTAGCCACCGGTAGAACAAGGACGGCAGAGAATCATTCCCGTAGCGGTTCGCACTTCACGACCATCGTTGATTCCTTCGTCGCAAACGGAACAAATCACGCGCGAGCGGGGTCGTCCGGGTGCGTCTAGTTCACTGTAGTCGACTCCAACCTGCTCCGTCTTGAATAGCTCATCGTCAGTAGCTTCTCTGTAAGCTTTAAACTGGCGTGAGCTTTTGTTCTCGATCTCCGGATAGCGTTCATCCGCCAGCCCTCTGGAACTCTCGAGGGCCACAATCCGCACCGCGTTTTTTGTCTCGGTATTAAAGAAGGTTGCAGCGACCTTACCGTAGTCGAAGTATTTTAGACTCCTCTTACCCAGCCGCACACCGGTGACCGCGCTGACAGCATCAGCCATGCAGCGATCGATCTCGACCCACACGATCAATTTCTTCCGGTCCGCGCCACGCGGATCATCTATACCGATTAGCCGGCAGCCAAGCTGGGCCATGCGAGCACCAAGCAACTGACCGGCACACATGTGCCCGTGTAGAGCCTCGCAGTCCTTGAGCAATTGATCCAAATGCTGCATATCCGCAACGGAGCTCGGGCCTTCGAATTTCAGTTAAGTGGAATCGATCTTGCCAATGAATTCGCTGTCAGGCCGGGCACGGTGAAAAAACTTTGCACAGGTCTGCGACCAGCCGCGGCAGGGTCGCTTCAGTGTAGATGGGAAGACCCCGCATCACACTCTCCAGTCCGCTACGTATGCACCAGTTGGAGAATGATTCTTGACGATCGGCCGTCTTGTCGGATTCACCCCATAGATATAGGGCCGAGGCTTTACTGAGCGCCCGTCTGGCCGAACCTTTGATCTTCCATGCGTCGCCGCGCGCCGCAATAATCAAATAATCAACGTCGACAAATTCCGTAAAACTGTTGCCTTCGATTAAGACTCCTCCCGATCGCACCCGCTCAAGGGCCCGCTCGATTCCCTTCTCCACCTGTCCTTCGGCGGCGATCATCCAATGAACATTCTTCGCGCCCGCGTCCCAGTAGCGACCTGTGTCCTTGCCGGAAGTATAGGTCTGTTCTCGTCCGGAAAAGACCACTGGCTCATCCGACAGTAAATGACTCACACAGCAAGCGTGCGGATCCTTGCCACACGATCGATAATGCCCGCGAGTCGTCTTGATTGCTTCCCATCCAGGCAAAGCGCGCAACAGATGGCACATCAGCGTAGTCTTACCGGTGTCTGATGCGAAACCTCCAACAGCGATTATTGCAGGACGATTCAATGTGGTTGCTCTCCAGGCAAGGAGGAGTCGTTTGCTCGATTACTCAGGCAGACTACCTGCGGCGCTTCTCATCGGCTGCGGTACCCGGCGCCGCAACCTTTAGTATTCCTCTTCCATCCTTATAAATGGTGTATTGAACATCTTTGACCTGGCCGCCTTCCTCCTGTCGCGCATTCAAGGTTTTGTTATCGCCACGGCCGTGCACTGTCAACGGCAAGAAGCCTTTCACATCAGGGCTGCGGTAAGCGGTGTAGTGTTCCTGATTGCGCTTGTCATACCCGACCACGTAGATGCGATCGAAATCCGGTTCGTCAAGAGTGTGCGGCTGATTGGAACTGCTTTTCTCGAGAATGATCCAGCTGCCTGGTCTCGACTCTTTGCCGGCATTCTTATCGGTCACAGCCTCGCCTTCATTGGAGCTGCCGTCCAGTCTTTGCCAGGCCACGAATTCCCTGCCAGTGCGATAAAAGATGATGTCGCTCGGAACAGTTAACTCAACTTGCTTGCCGTATATCCAACCTCCGGGAGCGGGCGAAATCGAAGGCGCCAGCCTGACTTTGTACCAAAGCTCGTTGGTTTCTTCGGGTTGATTCTCTTCCTGATCTTGTCTTCCCGGCCGGCCCGTCACCGGCTGAGCACTCCCTGCCTTCGGCGCTACGTCACTTTCGATCGCTTCTGAAGCTTTGGGCTTCGGCACGCGTTTCCAGCCAACTATTTCAAAATTCGAACCCGTGTCGAGTCTCATCATGATGTTTTCGTTTCCGCTTCGATCGGGTGTGAGGCGAAGATTTGAACTGGCTCGCAGTTGGCCGGTTGCCTGCGCCGGCACGGCCTTGTTCTCTTCGGCAATCTTGCGAGAGGCCTCGAGCACGTCTTCAGGCATTACGTTACGTGCCTCGATCCAGCCCTCAGTGCTCTCTTCATCATGCGCGCGAACACGGAGCCACCGCTCTTTTCTGGTGTTGTCGTTTGGATCCTGAACGTCCAGCGAGTCTAGAATGTCGACACCGTCTCCTCGGTTAACCTCCAACAGATCCGCAGCGACGACTGCTGTCGAACTGCGAATCTGGGCACGCCGCGCAACCACCACTCCTGAGTCGTTCTTCTTAGCAAGGGTGCTGCAACCTACAGCAAAACCCAAGAGTGCGGCGACGAGTAAAGTTTTGGAGAAACGTCCCGGCATTTTTCAACTCCAGCCCATCAACCTCGGTTTTCAACCATTGGGTCGATAACCAAGCGAACGAAGTAAACTGCGCTGCGCGGCGCCTAATTCTTTGTCGACAACGATTCGAGTCCGAAAATTGGTGGTCTCAACTCGCAGTCCATAAGGCGCGAGCAGCGCCTTCAGCCCTACTGGAATGGGGCTTCGGATGTAGCGCTCGCCAAAACCATTCATTCCATCTGGCCGATTCAAGAGAGACATTATAACCTCGTTAGCGTTTCTTCGTCCTCCAGCTGAGCCAGTAAAAAGCTGGCGGTAAATATTCGCCAGGGAAGCTCGATTCCGGCTGTCTTGACGCAGCATCAAATCGTATACGAACGCGACCAACATGCCCTTGTCATAAATGAACGAAGGAGAAGCCGTCCAGCGACGCTCCGAAGCTTCGATTAGCGAGAATCTATCACGGTCTGGTAATGAGAGATAAGAGTCGTACACGCGCGACATCGTATCGAGGTAGTCTTCGAAGTCGATGAGTTTGAGGCGCAGTGCTGTAATAAGTGCCTGGTAAAGCGTGAAACCCTCGAAAAACCAATCATAGTCACCATCAAGCGCCAACGCGTTAGGCACCCACAAATGAAAAAGCTCGTGAGTCAAAACAACACCCAACCTCGACAGCATTGCGCGCCGGTTACCGTTTCTACCCAACATCAATACCGTGCTTGAGCCCCGTGTCTCAGCGCTCCAGCGATCAGGCCCAATCGATCCACTAAACGGCGCAAGCATCAAAGCGGATCTACCTGGCAGACGATACTTGGTGAGCTTAGCGTATTGTTTGATCACCTCACCGGCAAGCTTGACCGCCTCATCATCCGCGAAAGCCCATTCGCCTGAAGTGATCAGAATTAGCTCCATCGAGTCAACGCGAATCTTCTTTTCGCGTAGCAAGCTACCAACATAGAAGACTGCGGTGTCCTTTTGCGAAACCAGATATTGCTGGTTCTCGTCAGGCCGAAGGTCTGTTGCTATTGTCCAATCGGCAGGGAGTTTGAATTCAATAACTGTGGGCCCTGCCGTGGGTGTGCCTCTACCCGCCAGTGGCAGCAAGTCTGCAAGCATTAGAAAGCCGCGTTCCTTGTTTAGCCAGGATACGTGAGACATCTCAGCAAGGCGGGGCCGCTCCCCTGCTTCGATCTCATATCTGAATCTTGACGCTTTCCTGCTCGCACGAAACTCCCCCGGCGCAACTTCGCGCACTGCAACATCGTTGTTGTCAGAACCGACGGCGCTGAAATGTTCAATGCGCTCGCCTAGACCGGTTATTCCGCCGTAAGTGTTGCCAAACGACCAGCTGTCGGCGGGAGGACCTTCTCCTTCTATTAAGACTGCAGCTGGAGACAACGAAGTTACAGTGATTCGAACCTTGAGCGCCTGGGCCTGAACTATGTCGGCCCCAAAACAGCTCAACAACCCAAGGATCGCGAGAAATATTCGCGTGTGCTTGTCTCTAGAAACCCTTTGGCCGGGAACGTACATCAAAGACTACTCAATCGGACGAGAGAACCGGGGAAAAACAAAACTAAAAAGACCCGCTGCGCCCAACACAACTTGTTTGACACCAGCGGTTAGGGACGCATACTATTGGCGATTGGACTGTAGCACACCGCTCAGAACAGTGACTAGACGACCACATTCGACAAGTATCTCGCGGCACACGTCGTTCTCGTGTGCCCTTTCGTTCCTGCTGCTCGTTTTTGTCCTTTATGGAACAACCATAGAAGCAGCACACCGGCATGGCAGGATCCTCGATGCTGGTGCCTCCAATCAAACGCGCTCCATCTCGCCAACAAGTGGTTCTGCGAGTCACCGTGGTGGGCAATTGGGGTGCAGTGAATGTGTCCTTTGTCAATTACACAAGAGCTTCTCGGCCACCCTGTTGCCAGTCCGGACCGCCAGTTCCCCACCCCTTACGCGGTTTAAAATTCAACGACCTACAGCGCTAGCTCTCAAATCCCAAACCAGCGCTCCACGACAAGGTCGCGCTCCTCCGCAAGCCAACTAGACACAGCCGCTCGATTCGCGTGGCTGATTTGTGCCATGTGAATAAACGTTGTTGCGGGATCGTTCCCGGTGTTCTCGTCTCGAGGAAGAGATGAAACCGGTTTGGATCCGCAGTTTCAGGCAACGAACTAGGAGGCTTCATATCATGTTTCTTAAGAGTTCATTCAGACTAACAGTACTGCTAACAATGGCCGTGGTGCCGATAATTAACGGCTTCACGCACACAGCTATCGCGCAAGCAAGAATCGGTACAGTGCAAGGCACAGTCAAGGATCCAACCGGAGCGCTGGTCCCCGACGCCAAAGTAACAATCATGCAACCCGTCACCGGATACAGGCAAACCGCGCAAACAGATCTGCAGGGGGCATTTAAGCTCGTAAATGTGCCCTTCAACACTTATAAGATCCAGGCAGAGGCCCCGGGTTTTCAGCCCAGCGAACAATCAATCGATCTTGAGAGCACGGTCCCCCTGAACATTGAGATTCCTCTGTCGATTACTGAGGCCTCCGCAGCCGTGACGGTAAGCACTTACAACTCCGCCGTCATCGAACCGGATCGGACTTCTTCTGACACAGATCTCAATCAATCAATACTGGAACGCCCATTGGGTGCTGCCCCGTCTCGAGCAATTGAAAGCATGGTGTCGTCAGCGCCCGGCTTCGTTACTGACGATAATGGCCGGATGCATCCCCGCGGCTCTGAATCTCAAGTTCAATATGTCATTGACGGAGTACCGGTAACGGACAACCTGTCGGCGATATTCTCCACTAGTCTAGATGCTAGAACATTGCGCACCGTCGAGGTTCTTACCGGAGGGATTCCCGCCGAGTTTGGCGACAAATTGGCCGGCGTGATCAATGTAAATACGCGCTCCGGGTTGGAGGGTCCCACTCAGGGAGGCTTGTCGTTCTCAGGTGGAAGTTTTTCGACGGGCGAGATCGCTGCGGATTTTGGAACCCACACAAAAAGGTTCGGCCTTCTAACCAACCTTTCAACGACCACCTCCCAGCGCTATCTTGATCCGCCTTCGATAGACAACTTCCACAACTTTGGCCGAACAGGAAAGGGGTTTTTCCGACTTGACTATCAGTTTGATACGAATAACAGCCTGCGCGGTGTGTTCACATTCGGCGGATCAAACTTCCAAGTTCCTAACCGGTTAGTCCAGGAGATTGCGGGTCAGGACCAAAGGCAACGTCTGCGGGATAACTCGCAAAACATTACTTACGAGCACATTTTTTCGCCAAATACTGTCGCCCAGCTGTCTTTCTTTAACCGCTCCAGTCGGTCGAAACTGACCAGCAATCCGACCTCGACTCCCGTCGTCGCCTTTCAGAATCGTTCTCTGCGAAACTATGGCGGCCTGGGATCAGTTTCGCTCACGCGCGGTAAACACAACCTCAAGTTCGGAGGACAGGTTACTGTTACGCCTCTCGATGAGAACTTCAGTTTCTATCCTACGGTTCTTTTCGACGACCTTGTTGATGATGAAGGTAATGTCTTTCCCAACCCGGTAAACAACTTCAACTCGTCACATCCATTTGTGTTTGCGGGCAAGAAGACGGTACGTACGCTCAGTGCCTATGTGCAGGATCGATTCCCCTTGTTCAAAAACTTCACGCTTGATGCCGGGATTCGCTACGACAATTACAAGCTTCTGATTAATCGACAAGCGTTCAGTCCGCGCATTGGCGTGGCTTACTTCATCCCACGCACCCAGACCACGTTCCGTGCGTCGTACAATCGCCTGTTCCAACCACCCCCGGCAGAGAATCTGTTGCTCGCCAGTTCTACCGAGGCACTCGCCATCTCTCCGATTGCGGTGCTCAGGGGCGTCACCACAGTTCTGCCTATCCTGCCGGACACCGAGCACGCTTTCGAAGTTGGCGCGCAACAACTGCTGACACGCTACTTCCGAGCGAATGTAACCGTGTATCAGAAACGCATCAAGAATTTCTCCGACAAGGATCAGTTTTTTGAAACGGGGGTAATCTTCCCGATTTCGATCTCGTCGGGCCGAGTAACCGGTGAGGAGGTAAGGATCGAATCAACGGACATTCTCGGTTTTCACGGTTCCGTATCCTATGCAAATGCCCGCGCCTATGGCGTCACGCCCATCAATGGGGGACTCTTTCTAGGCGAGAACCCCCAAGACCTCTTTCTCACAGGTCTTAAGTTCGCCAACGATCACGACCAAAGAAACGAGGCGCAGTTTCACCTCAGCTACAACCATCGTCGCTCCGGTCTTTATGCGACTTTTAGAGGTCGCTACGATTCGGGCGTCCCGACCGATGTCGAGCCGGGTACTACACTTGCGGATTTTGTGGCAGCGGGATTCGACCCCCGACTCTACCAGGAAATCGATTTTCAAAGAGGTCGAGTTCGACCCAGGACTGTGCTCGACTTCTCAGTCGGAGCCGATCTCTTCCAGAAGGAACGAGTATCAATGAATGCCCAGTTTGACGTGCAAAACATCACGAATGAGCTGTTTCTCTACAATTTTGAATCTGTGTTTAGCGGCACACACG
>JBOGOU010000491.1:0-1048 GCA_050748205.1 Pyrinomonadaceae bacterium
GGCGAGACGCCCGCGGTCCCAGTGAAGAGCTTGAGTGGATTGTCAAGCTTGCTTCGGGGACTAACCAAACCGGTTCCCATAGACAGTATTTCAAGGTGGTTCCGGTTTTCGCTTTTTCCACGACGGATTTCACAAACCGCAACGCTCATCTGTGTTGCCGTCGCAATGGGCGCCGTTGCTTGGAGCGTCGTCGGACAGCGCCGAACCCGAAATGTTCAAAGGCCCAAAGCCACTGCGACACCGCAAATTGACTATTCGAAGTTCTCCCACGCCACTAACAAGCACCAGGCACCCTGCAACACGTGTCACAAGGTTCCTTCCAAAGAATGGCAGAAGACCAGAGACTTCCTGGATATCACGGACTATCCAGATCACGATGCTTGCGTCGGCTGCCACCGGCGGCAATTTTTCAAAGGCGCGGCTCCCGTAATTTGCACCATCTGCCACGTGAAGGCCTCGCCGCGTGAGGACGCGCGCTTTGCGTTTCGCAATCCGAAAGACGCACGGCAGTTCAATATTGAATTCCCGCACGACAAGCACCAGGACGTCATCGCTCTGATGCGACGGTCAGCGGAGCTGGCGCCAAAACCCTTGTTTGTCCGCGCTTCATTCAATCCCTCATCACAGGGTGCAAGTGATAAGGCGAGCTCTTACAACAACTGCTCGATTTGTCATAAGAGTGGAACAAGAGACCCGCTTCCAGCGCCGGGCGGTTGGATCGATGGGTTTGTGCCCGACGCAGCGACGTTCAAATCGGTTCCAATGAACCACGGCTCCTGCTTCAACTGCCACTGGAAATCGCAACCGCCAGTCAGGGATTCGTGCGAGGGTTGCCATAAGCTAACCCAGCCCTACAGCGCGCGGTCCTTCCCTGTAAGAATCTCGATGAAGTTTCGGCACGCTCGTGAACAACATGTCGCTGAGTGCACGACGTGTCATATCAACATCACCAAGGCTTCGAGTCTACGAGGTCTCAAGCCCGATGTGCCGATAACTTCGTGTACCGAATGTCACAACAAGGATGGTTTACGGCTTGACGTTGCCCATG
>JBOGOU010000492.1:0-6213 GCA_050748205.1 Pyrinomonadaceae bacterium
CGATAGACGTCTTATAGAGATCCGGGCCATAGGGAGCAACGCTGTAGGGTGTGCGGTTGAGCATGATGGGATACTTTTGCGAGGTGTTCTTTGGTGCGTAGATCGAAGTGAAGAGTTTCACTCCATCACGCATAGTGATCTGGTGCTCGGTTTTTGTATAGCTGGCCCGCACCTTCGCATCGTCCTGACCGCAGGCCATTCCCGCACACAAGGCAATATACAAGACGACCACACAGCAGTAGCGCTTGCTTATGAATCCGGGGCAAAATTTCACGCAAAGACGCAAAAGCGCCAAGACGCAAAGAGGAAGATGTATTAGACTTTGCGTCTTTGCCCCTTTGCGTCTTTGCGTGAAACTACCTTGATTTGCGGCGGCGGCCGACGGCGGGAAGTCCATTGCGTTACACGGATTCGATGATGAGTTCGCGACTAAAAGTGAAATTGGGACGTTTCCGGCCCTTCATGTATTTTGCCGCCGTTTGAGAAAGGGCAGTAATCAGAATGGGCAGGGTTATGGTGGCGTCGCAGTTTACGTAGGCTGTGTGCGCGCCGCGAGCCAGCTTGCCATAGATAAGTCCTTCATCGAAGGAAACGGCATTGGATCTGCCGCCAGGATGAGGTGTATCTGTGGTGATCTGAATCGCATACTTATGGCCGTGATGATGGTCTTTAGAGATAAATGATGAGACCTCCGTTTGTTGAATGAAGCTCTTCGGTGTGCCACCGCCCAGATTGATAACTCCGGTCACCCGGGCGCGGCCGGTAATGTTCATCATATCGAGAACATCCTGGACGATATCGAACATGAAGTTATTCTTCTTCTCAAAACGAGCCGCGGCGATGCCCACTGCAATTCCACTATCGGCTATTGCGGGACAAAAGATCGGAACGCGCGCTTTGTAAGCCGAGGTCAGCACGCCGTCCTCCGACGCAATTTCGGCCAGCTCACGACCTATAAGATGGAGGAATTCGCGTGTTGAATAGGGGCGCGACTGATCCAGTTGATTTGTGAACCCGCCCACCCATTCGTTAGCCTCACGATATTCTTCGTCGCTGGCCAGCAAGTCCCACATGCGGCTGATCTGCGCCGAGTCGAGCTCAGCATCGGTCATCGTGGGATGGGCCTGGAAATGGTAACGGCCGAGGGTCTCATGCAGATCGTGAAAGAGAAGCGAACCGGAGAGCACCAGTACATCGACAAAACGATTCTTGATCACGTAAGCGAGCAGACGTCGCATCCCGGCCGGGATAAGTGCTCCCGAGCCGGCAACCATGATGGTCGTGTTGTCACCAAGCATATCGAGCCAAATGCGATGAGCTTCTGCGAGTTGGCGGCCGCCAAAACCCGTACCTTCCATCTTTTCCAGCAAACCCGCAACAGACCGGTCGCGGTCCACCTGAACCGGACGCGTTGGTGTGATCAGATATTTTGATGCTTTTGGCTTTCGCTGCGTGACCATAAGTCAACCTCTCGGGTAGTAGACTCTAAATAAATGCTCTGATAAATGTTCTGCCGGAAATAGCGCGGAAAGCGTTTCTCCCTTTAATAATCGGTTCGGCGCCGGGCGCGTGGCCGCGCCCCATTCACCGAAAGATAGGTGTAGGCGTCGTAGCGCGACTCGTAGAACTGCGCCAGCTCTGCGCCATCAGCCTCGCTCAGCTCGCCGTCTTTGACGCGTTGAGTAATCAGCCGGCGGAAGCCGTCATGAAGCAGGCTACGCTCGTAACGAGCGCGTTCGGTGGCCTCACCCACGGTCGTGCCGCGAATCACTTTCTTTATCAGGTAACCATCTTCATCAATGTAGATGTGAGCTTCATGAGGCGCGCCAAAAAGATTGTGATTATTCCCCATCACCTCCTGATATGCGCCGACGAGCATGAAAGCAAGGTAATAGGTTTCACCAGGAACGAGAGAGTGAAGTTCAAGCACCTGTTTCACGTCGTGCAAATCCACAAACTTGTCGACGATGCCGTCAGAATCGCAGGTGATGTCACAGAGAGTTGTATATTCAGTCGGCGGCTTGTTGAGCCAGTGAATGGGTACGATTGGAAAGAGTTGATCGAGCGCCCAATGGTCTGGGACCGAGCGAAACACCGAGAAATTTGTCAGGTACTTTGCACACAACAGTCGACGGAGATCGTCAAATTCTTCTGAGACATACTTGGCTTGCTGCGCATATTTATCTGCGCGCTCACAGACGTCCCAAAAAAGCACCTCACCCTTAGCACGATCCTCCAGAGAAACTAAGCCCAGATTGAATAGTGTGAAAAGCTCCTCTCGATGCTCGAGAGCGTCGTGATAATACTCGCGATAGTTTTTGACTGTGATCGACGCTCTTAGCTCGCCCAGTTCGGTGACGACTTGGGGATCATCGTCGTCGATCTCTATGGGCGTGATGTCTTCGACTACAGTTTCGATTTCATCCTGAACGTTTGTCACCAGGATCGCGTGATAGGCAGCCAGAAACCTGCCCGACTCTTGAATTATAGTTGGATGCGGAACGTTCTCGTCGTCACACACCTGTTTGATGGTGTAGATAACGTCATTCGCAAACTCCTGCGCTGTGTAGTTAGCAGACGAATCAAACGCAGTCTTTGAGCCATCGTAGTCCACGGCCATGCCGCCACCCACGTCGAGAAGGTCGACTGGCACCTTCAGCTGATAGACCTTTGCATAGACCCGCGCGGCTTCTTTCATCGCATTCTTGATGCGTTTGATATCAGTCAGCTGCGAGCCGATGTGGAAATGCAGCAGCTTAAGCATGTCAATCCGGCCGGCTTTCTCGAGACGGCGGATAACTTCGAGCATTTCCGTCGTAGTCAGGCCAAACTTTGCCGCTTCTCCTCCGGATTTTTCCCAGCGGCCGGAGCCCTTTGAGTAGAGCTTGACGCGCATTCCCAGGATCGGTGAGCCGCCTTCATGCCGATCCGCGATATTCAGCACGTGATCGAGTTCGTTGAGTTTCTCGATAACGATCACCACACGTTTGCCGCACCGCGCCCCGGCAAATGCCAGCTCGATAAACTCCTCGTCTTTGAATCCGTTTAGAACAAGCAGGCTTTCGGGGGTTTGCTCCAGCGCCAGGGCGGCGTAAAGTTCCGCCTTGGAGCCAGCCTCCAGACCAAAGTCATAGCGCGAACCTTCGCGCAAGTATTCTTCAACTACTGACCTTTGCTGATTTACCTTCATCGGGTAGACGCAGAGATGTGCTCCCTGATATTCAAACTCGCGGATTGATCTACTGAATGCGCGTTGGAGTTTTCTGACCTGGGCAGCTACCAGTTGGGGAAATCGCAGCAGCACGGGCGCGCCAATGCCCCTTGCTGCGAGGTCATCGATGATCTCTTTTAGGTCGGCAGAGCGAGGATCCCCTTCGGCGGGACGGACGATCAGATTCCCCTTGCGATTTACGTCAAAGTAACCAGCGCCCCAGTTTTCGATGCCATAGGTTTCGAGCGTCTGCTCGATTGCCGTCGTCAATTCGCGGTCTCCTGCCTGATCTGCGGAAAAACCTTGGTGATAATGATTTCCCTGTCTAAAGCGTAGTTGTGTATCATCCGAATCGAGTAGCGGAAACTGCTGGGATGGAACGCTTTAATCGCGCAATGTAACAGAAAACCGGGGGATGGTCTATAACTTTTTTGTTTCAAATCAGGCGCTTAGAGCGGCTAAATCATTAGCAATAATGGTGGTTACTGTAAAAATTGGTGGTCTAACTAATGGAGAGTTGCTCCGAAGTCCTTGACATAGTAATCTGCCTCACTATAATGCAAGCTTTTTTGCGCGCCGTTAGATGACGTTCGCTTTTTTCTGCCGAACAGTTAAGCTGCCACAATTACTTCGCGCCAACAGCCACGCCGGGGCGAAGAGCACCCCTAACACTCCCTTTACCTTTCAGGAGAAAAGATGAACCCAAAGACTGTCTTGAAGTATGCCTCCGAGCAAGGAGCAAAATTCGTTTCTGTACGATTTACAGATCTGCCAGGCTCCTGGCAGCACCTTACTTTTCCGATTGGCGAGCTGGGCGAGGAAACCTTTGAAGACGGCTTCGGATTCGATGCCTCGTCGATTCGCGGATGGGCTGCAATTCATGAATCTGACATGCTTTTGGTGCCAGATGCGTCGCGCTATTGGATGGATCCATTCTCCGAACAGCCGACATTGTGTCTGATAGGTAACGCGGTCGACCCAATTACCAAGGAAGGCTATGCCTTTGACCCGCGCTCAGTGGCCGTCCGTGCGGAGAGTTATTTGAAATTTACCGGTCTGGCCGATACTGCTTACTTCGGGCCAGAAGCCGAGTTTTTTGTTTTCGACTCTGTGAAGTTCAACAATGACCCTCATTCCGCCGGTTACACGATCGACTCGGACGAGGGCCACTGGAATAGCGGCCGCGACGCCAACGAGTTTGCCGGGTCGAATCTTGGTTACCGTATTCGTCCGAAGGAAGGCTATGTGCCAGTTCCCCCGACCGACTCCCTCAGCGACCTTCGCTCTGAGATATCACTGACGCTCGGGAAGTGTGGCATCAACGTCGAATGTCACCATCACGAAGTGGCAACAGCCGGACAGTGTGAGATCGACTTCCGCTACTCCACGCTCCTGGGAACTGCCGACAATCTCCAGATGTTTAAGTATGTGGTACGTAATACGGCATACCAGTACGGCAAGGCGGCTACCTTCATGCCCAAGCCTCTCTACGGCGACAATGGTTCCGGAATGCACTGTCATCAATCGTTATGGAAAGGCGATAAGCCTCTATTTGGTGGTGATGGCTATGCCGGCCTTTCGGAGATGGCGCGCTATTATATTGGCGGACTATTAAAACACGCGGCTGCCGTTGTCGCTTTCGCAGCGCCAACCACGAACAGTTACAAACGTCTGGTTCCTGGTTTTGAGGCTCCCGTAAATCTCGCCTACTCAGCACGTAATCGCTCGGCTGCAATCCGAATCCCGATGTTTTCGACAAATCCCAAACTGAAGCGACTGGAATTTCGTCCGCCCGATCCTTCTTGCAATGCCTACCTGGCGTTTTCGGCGATGTTACTTGCGGGCCTGGATGGAGTACAGAACCGAATCGATCCCGGTGAACCACTTGAGAAAGACATTTACGATCTGTCGCCAGAGGAGCTCAAGGACGTTCCGACTCTGCCAGGTTCCCTGGACGATTCGTTGAAGGCGTTGGAAGCGGATCACGACTTTCTGCTGAAGGGAGACGTGTTCAGTCCTCAGCTAATAGAGCGTTGGATTGGCTACAAACGGGAGAAAGAAATTCAGCCTCTGCGGATGCGCCCACATCCGCTGGAGTTCTCGCTCTATTTTGATATCTGAACCGATGGGAATTTCGAATTTTGGATTGCGGATTTCGAATTTCCTGTGACCGAAGCCGAACCGGTTCCTGTTGAGACGTTATGAGCGACGCAAAACTCCAGGCAGGATCACAACTCGAGATCGGGACAGACAAAATTCGAAATTCGCAATCCGCAATTCGAAATTCCCCACTCGAGCCAATCACGCTTCAAGGCGCCAATGTGCGGCTCGAGCCTCTTTCTCTGGCTCATCTGGAGCAGCTATGCGAAGTTGGTTTGGAACCGGACCTTTGGCGCTGGACTACAACGCAGCTTAACAATCGCGATGATATGACGGCCTATGTTGATACGGCGCTTCGGGAACAACAACGGGGCACGGCGCTCCCATTTGTTACCATCCTCAAGGAAACCGGTCGTGTTGTTGGCAGCACGCGCTTCGGCAATATCGATCTTGACAATCGGCATCTGGAGATAGGCTGGACCTGGGTTGGCGTTCCCTGGCAGAGGACAGCAGTAAACCCTGAAGCCAAGTACCTGATGCTGCGTCATGCCTTCGAGACTCTCAGTTGTATTCGCGTTGAATTCAAAACTGATTCGCTCAATGAACGCTCGCGACGAGCATTGCTGCGTATAGGCGCCAGGGAAGAAGGTACGCACCGCAATCACATGATCGTCCACGATGGACGTTACCGGCATTCTGTTTTTTACAGTGTCATTGATTCGGAGTGGCCTGATGTAAAAGCGAAGTTGGAGAAGATGCTGCTGGGCTGAAAACCCTTTCATTTTCCATTTTTCATTCGCAACGCTGAACGGCCCTCTGGTTCAGGAAAACCACTCAAGGTTGAGAGTCTAGCACGTTGGGAAGGTGGGCTTGCCCCCGCTTCAAGCTGGAATAGCCTTCAA
>JBOGOU010000493.1:0-4199 GCA_050748205.1 Pyrinomonadaceae bacterium
GGCGAGACGCCCGCGGTCCCAGTGAAGAGCTTGAGTGCGACTTGTTACTGGTTATCCTTCAATGAGACCTGAGCGCATCAAGAATCCACCGATCGCCGCGAGCACTGTGCGGGTACCCGGGCGTGCGCCACAATGGGTCATCCCCACGGTAAAGGTCGCGTTGGTTATTGCAGACGCCCTGATAGCAGCCTTCTCCTTCGCCGGGGCTTTTTATCTTCGCGAGGGTCAGGCCGTGATTCAGCGCACAGCGAGTGGCGGCTTCACCTGGAGCAAGAGCTTTGCTCCTTATGGTGCGCTACTGGCCTTCGTCGTGCTTACCAGAATACTCACCTTGCGTTACTACGATCTTTACAGGCTTCGAGGAGAATTTTCGTTTGTAGACGATGCGGTACGCCTCTTCAAGTCGACGGCCATCGCTTCATTGCTGATTGTGGCAGCGGCTTTCCTCTATCGCGGTGGGTTTCAATTTCGCGCTTTCTCCTATGCGCGGTCAGTTTTCGTGCTCGACTTTGTCATCTCGTTCGCAGGTATCGCGACGCTCCGGCTCTTTGTGAGGACCGCGCAGATGTTTGCCAGACAACGGGAGATCAATTTAATCCCTACGTTGGTAGTCGGTCGTGGCGCCGAGGCAGCGCTATGTATTAAGGAGATGCGCGAACAGCCGGCACTTGGCTACCGCGTAATTGGCGTAGTGGAAAACAACCAGGTGGACGTGGGCAGATCAGCGGTTTACGAAGGCGTCCCCGTCGTCAGCGATTTGAAGGGACTTCCGGAAGCTATCAGGGATTCGGGTGCTAACGAAGTGATCATAGCGGACCCGCATGTGGATGGCGATTTGCTGTTTGATGTGATGATGAGCTGCGGGCGACGGCGGGGGGTCGAGTTTCGCATCGCGCCAAGTCTTTTCAACTGCCTGCCGCGGAAGACCGAGATCGATCAGATCGGGGCGCTTCCGATGATCACGCTTTTTCGGGAACCGTTATCAAACGCCGCCCGCATCATCAAACGCACGTCAGACATCGTCATTGCGTCGCTTGCTCTCGCCTTGCTCTCACCGCTCTGGCTGCTTATAGCATTGCTCATCAAGTGGGATTCTAAAGGGCCAGTTTTCTTTATGCAGGAGCGCGTCGGCATGGACGGGCGCATCTTTCTCGTTTACAAATTCCGCACGATGCATGTGAATTCAGATCACTCAATACACGAGGAGTATCAGCGCAAGTTTATCGCCGGGCATGCTGAAGCGAACCTCGGTGACGCGGAGCGACCGGCCTACAAGCTTCCCGCAGACCCTCGCATCACGCGCATCGGAAAATGGTTGCGACGGGCCAGTCTTGACGAAGTGCCGCAACTCTTCAATGTGATCTTAGGCGATATGAGCGTGGTGGGCCCGCGTCCACCGATTCCCTATGAAGTGGAAGCCTACGAACTGGGGCACCGCAGACGGCTGGACATGAAGCCGGGATTGACCGGGTTGTGGCAGGTTTCGGGGCGCAACCGTTTGCCGTTCGACGAGATGGTGCGCCTCGATCTCTTCTACATCGAAAACTGGTCGCTGCTGCTGGATATGAAGATCATCCTACGCACCGTGCTCGTGATACTGCGCGGGGATGGGTTTTAGCTCGCGGTTCATCGGCTACTTGCGTTCGAGGCAAGCAAGTCAATACCACCCCGCGGTAGCGCGTGGGTCGATACGTCCAAAGATGCGCAGCGATTACCCACCCGCTACCGCGAGGTGGTACTGACTCATTTGACTCGCAGCGAGCCGGATTGCGACGCCCGGCAGCCGAGGCGCCGCGTTGATCGTCTTGCTGATTCTCCATGACATTCAAGGCCTTCCGTGATAAAGCTCAGTGGGTCGCCTTCGGGAGTGCAATCATCCTCTTCATCGGAGATTGGTATTGCCGCGGAAGTTTCTGGCGAATCAATGAAAATGGGTGGGGCGAGACTACGACGCCTGCCGGCGTAGTGCCTGCCTGGTTTTTGCTATGGCTTATAACATTATCGTCAGGCTTGATTACTCTCCCGCGGTGGCCGTCATTTCTCGCAATACTCTCTGCTCTGTGGGTTGTCTTTATGACAATGCAGGGACATTGGCCGGTAGCATAAGCCATAATTGTCAACCTGATCCTGGGTGTATCGTTCTTAATGGCACCTACTCGATCACAGATGAGCCGGTGACCGTCAAGGATCGCCTGATCCCAGCCTACTGGCGGGAGTCTACCTCTTCGACGTCCTGCTCGACGGGTATACTGTTTGGCGAACCTTCTTCCGCATGGTCGAATAGTCCCGCTTCGTGTTTGCTGACTGCTAATTCTATTTCATCACTTCCGATTTACCATCCCGCCGCATCGCGGAACGGACTCCCCTATTTAAAGGAGCACCACGACATGTACTCAGGTGTTGGTTACTGCAAGACGAGTTACGCCGCGTTAGTAACCCGGCCAGTCAAGCGAAGTCTGACGATTTGTTTTTGTGTGTTGGTTCTAATGCTGGGGGGAAGCTCTTTACAGCGAGGCAGGGCCGACGCCCGTGATTGGGCACCCGCAATGAACGCGGGCAAATGGAGCGAAACGATTGCCATGACCTCCTGGGTTGGCAATCTCTACACCATCGAGAAAAGCGGCGCCCTCTACCGTACGGATCCGACTAGCGGCAAACGGGTTCAGGTGGGGAAGCCAGACTTTGCCGACACCGAATTTTTGTTTACTGAAAACAATTACCTTTACACTATTGAGACTGACGGCAGCCTCTATCGCGTCAATCAAGGGGATGGTACCTGGGTTCAAGTGGGCCAGGCCGGCGATTGGAAGGACACGATTGCTCTGGTCCTGGGCACTAATACTTTTTGGAGCATTGAAAGAAACGGTGCTCTGTACCGGACCGATCTGACTACCGGTCAATGGGCGCAGTTGGGGAAGGCGGACTTTGCCGATACCAGGTTTATGTTTAGGATTGGACACGAGGTTTATATTTACACGATTGAGGCCAATGGCAGCCTTTATCGCATCAGTCTGGCGGACGGCTCTTGGAGGAGCGTCGGCACGGATGGCGACTGGAAAGATACGATTGTGGGCGCCACCTTCAGAGACCGAATCTACACCGTGGAACAGAGCGGCGCCTTGTATGCTACAGATGTGGCAACCGGTGCCTGGAAACAAATTGGCAAGACAGAATTTCGTAAAGCAAAATTTATGGTTGCCGCACATGACTCGCTCTACACCATTGAAGACGGTGACCTTTACCGCATCAACCCGATGACCGGCATCCGGACAGAGATCGGCAAGTGAAGACTCCGGCAGCAAGGCCCGCCGGTCACTGCTCACCACCACTCCTCACTGCTCTTGCCTGCTCCCGCAGGCTCGGTAGTGCTGGGGGGAGTACGCCCGTCTCCGGCTTCACAGGTGCGGACAGTGTAAGCCCCGACAGGCTTGTGGGCTTGGCGGCTCGCGGCGCTCGTTTTGCATCCGGGAAATTGGATATACTGGAAGAGAGGAGGACCGGGTCTCATTAAGGTATTACTCTTGACTCATTTCTCTATGAACTCCCAACAGACACTCGTAAAGCCCAGTCTCCACACTCTCCAGGCGGTTGCGCCTGAGCTATTTCGCATAACCACGCCGCGGCGTATTTTCACGCTCTTACTTCCGTTCCTCTACGTTGCTCTTTACTTCGTTTTCGCCACACTAAGATGGTGGCCATTGGCCGTCCTCTCGTTGGTGGCGTTGAGCTTTGTCACCTACGGCTCAATATCTCACGACTTGGTTCATCGGAATCTCGGATTGCGGAGGTCTGTTAACGATCTGTTTCTATCTGTGATCGAGTTGCTGGCTCTGCGAAGCGGTCATGCTTATCGGATGGCACATCTGCACCATCACGCCCGTTTTCCTCTCAGCGACGACATTGAAGGCGCAGCCGCTAAAATGTCTCTGCCGCGCACTTTGTTTGAGGGCGGGATCTTCCAATTCAAAATCTGGCTCTGGGCTGTGAAACGACCAACGCAAGATAGACCGCTGATATTGCTGGAGGGTTGCGGCTCTATGTTCCTGTTTAGCCTGGCTTTGGTGTTGTACTACATCACCCCGATATTTTTCGTTTATGTAGTTCTGATGATTATGGGGAGTTGGATCATACCGTTGATAACCTCATACATTCCTCACAACCCTCGAGGCGAGAACGAGTTATTTCAGACACGTTTGTAC
>JBOGOU010000494.1:0-22538 GCA_050748205.1 Pyrinomonadaceae bacterium
AGGTGGTACTGACCCGTTGACACACAGCGCGCCGGATTCCAGCAGCAGGCCGCCGTGAATTGAAATCGATTCCACCCTGCATGAGAGTTGTGTCGATCAACTCCAACAAGATACCAACAATGAGCCAATCAACGTTGGGACAGCAGATGACAAAAATGATAAATGGAAAATGAGCTCTCTTTCACTCACCGACGTACATAAGCGTTTCGGGCCCACTATTGCGCTTGATGGCGTGAGTCTTCAGTTGCGCCCCGGTGAGGTGCACGCGCTGATTGGCGAGAACGGCGCCGGTAAAAGTACGTTGATGAATGTATTGGCGGGTTCGCTCCGTCCGGATCGTGGCTCGATGCAGATTGACAGGCAAACCTATGTTCCTGTCACCCCGTTGGACGCTCGGCTTCGCGGTATCGCCCTCATTCACCAGGAACTCTCACTATGCCCGCATTTGTCGGTTGCCGAGAACATCATGATGGGAATGGAGGCTTCTCGGCTGGGGTGGCTCAATCGTAAGAATCTCCGAGAACGTACGCTCGAAGTTCTGGAGACATTTCCTCATCCGGAGATTCGTCCCGAAACACGAGTGTCGGATTTATCTGTTGCCGCGCGGCAAATAGTGGAAATTTGCCGCTCCATTGCGGCGCGAGCGAGGATTGTGCTCATGGATGAGCCGACGAGTAGCTTGCAGCGCAACGATGTCGAGCGGCTCTTCGGACTGATTCGAAAACTTCGCAGCGAAGGCCTGAGCGTAATCTATATCAGTCATTTTCTCGAAGAGGTCCGCGAGATTGCGGATCGCTTCACTGTTCTTAGGGACGGACAGAGCGTAGCAACAGGAGGGATCGCCTCTGTTTCAGACGAAGAGTTGATCACGCAAATGGTAGGGCGGCCGGTGCAGAATCTGTTTCCCCGCCGACTGGCCGAACCTGCGGCAACAGCAGAAGTTGTGTTGGAGGTGCGCAACCTGGCCGCCCCACCCACTTTGCAGCAGGCAAGTTTCGAATTGCGTCGCGGGGAGATACTCGGGGTTGCCGGGCTAATGGGTTCCGGACGGACCCAACTCGTGCGCACCATCTTCGGACTTGCTCAGGCCCAATCCGGCACGATCAATTTGAAAGGCAAAGCGCTCTCCGCCCGCGGCGGCGCTCCGGCGATGAGGCTTTTTCAGGGTCTTGGATACTTGAGCGAGGACCGAAAAGGCGAGGGATTAGGAGTGACTCTCTCGGTTGCTGACAATGTCACGCTAACGCGTTTTGCTTCGTGTTCACGTTGGGGCTGGCTTAATCTCCCGCGCCAACGTCAACAGGCTGAAGATCTAATCAAGGCGCTCGGTGTTAAAGCGCGTAGTGTCGCTCAATCCGTTAAGACGCTCTCCGGCGGCAACCAGCAGAAGGTAGCACTCGCCCGGCTGCTGCATCAGGATGCGGACGTGCTTTTGCTCGATGAGCCAACCCGCGGCATCGACATCGGTAGCAAAGTGCAGGTCTATGAAACCATAGCTCGTTGCGCCGCGCAGAACAAAGCGGTCCTGATGGTCAGCTCTTACCTGCCTGAACTCTTTGGTATGTGCGACGTGCTCGCGGTCATGAGCCGCGGGCGCTTGTCTGAAGTAAGGCCCGCTGCCGATTGGACGCCTGAATCGGTGATGCAGGCGGCGATTGGTACTGAAGAGAAGGCGAACAAAAACGGAGGAGGTAGCAGTTGAGCATAGTCAGATTGATCGCTTTGAGTTTTGCTTTGTTGACGTGTGCACGTCAGGCGTGGGGTCAGGCGCCAGCGGTTGCCCCGTCGCCTCAGGAATCACAAGAGTGCGCGCAGTCAAAGGCTTCCGTAACGCGACTTGAGACCCGCCTCAAGGACTGGCCGGCCATCGCGCGCTACCGCGAAGCGAATACCAAAGTTGCACTTCCTGCAAAGGGCGAGAAGCGCGTAGTCTTCATGGGCGACTCGATAACCGACTCATGGGATGATCCCAGATATGGAGGATTTTTTCCGGCCAAGCCCTATGTCAATCGGGGTATCAGCGGGCAGACCACACCCCAGATGCTGATCCGTTTCCGCGCGGATGTAATTGAGTTGCAGCCAAGTGTGGTAGTGATTCTTGCCGGCACAAACGACATTGCCGGCAACACAGGTCCCATGACACTCGAAGCAATCGAGGACAATCTTGCCTCGATGACTGAGTTGGCCCGCCTGCATCGAATCCAGGTAGTGCTGGCGTCTTTGCTTCCTGTCAGCGATTATGAAAAGACCGCCGACGGACAACCACGCAATCAAACCGTGCGCAGACCCCCCAACCAGATCAAAGCGTTAAATGAGTGGATGAAGAAGTACGCAGACGAGAATAAGCTCATTTATCTCGACTACTACTCGGCGATGATTGACGATAAGGGTTTTTTGAAAGACGAATTAAGCAACGATGGCCTTCATCCGAACGAAAAAGGATATGAAGTGATGGCCCCGCTTGCCGAGTTAGCCATAAACCGCGCCCTGAAGGGGAAGAGATAGGTAGATCCGCTTAACTGTGAAGGGCCTTCTCATCATGAGAAATCACTCAAGTCTAAGAGTCTCACAGGTTGGGTTCCACCAGATAGAGATCGCGGCCGGCGTTTTCCACTACGAAAGTTTCCGGGTCCGCTTCATATTCCTCGCGCCGGAAAGTTCGATGGTCCAGAAAACCAAGATTTACCCGCCGGCACACTTCCTCGCTTACCGCTGACGCCAGTGTGATGCGATAACGCGGCGTAACATGCCCCTCGGCATTGCGTGAGCTGCCGTAGCTAACGTGCGCCAGGTGGGCGGCAACGCACAGGTTGGCGCGAAGCTCGTCGGAATAGGCCACCATCTCGCGCACAGTCTCCAACGGCGCATAACCATACTTCTCAATCAGGCGTCCGTGGGTTGCTGAGAGGCTATTCAAATGCGGCGCGTAGATGATCAGTTCGCCGTCCTCTTCGATAACGCTGCCGAGCTTGTAACTAGCCTTGCCCCCAACCCACAGCTCATCATAGTGCTCGTCAAGCAGCGCTACCACACGGAGATACTTACGGCCCGTGTATTTGATGTGCACCTGTTGGCTTACTTCAGCCGCCCGCCGGATCGTTTCGTTGATATCGCCGGCGAAGAGCGCATGAGTTCGAAGGCCGTTGCCATTGCTCCCGGTGCGTGACGTCACTGAGGTGAAAGAGATCACTTCGGCAGGAACAAAAGCAGCGGCTGCTTCGATCATCCGGCGTGTGGGTGTGTCAACGCGCCCGATTACTTCCTCAATGGTTGCCAGCGCTCCCAGCCAGTGAGTCATGTGAGTAAGCTCTGGTCCCGCCACGCCGGGAAAAAAGTACTTAGCGCCACCCGCGAATCCGGCGACTTCGTGGGGCATCGTCGCCCCAAAGACCAGCACCGTGTCGTAGACACCGGGACTCAACAGGGCGTTGAGACGTACGTCAACGGATTCGTTGATTAGTCCGCCCGTCAGCTCGCCAACCTGCCCGGCAGTCAATTTACCCAGGGTCACTAGTTCCTCCGAAACGTCCCATTGGTGATCGAAGAGGCGACCCAGTCCGGGAAGGCCGGCTCTATCCGCGCCAATCTTGGAGCGCTTCTGCTGCTCAGTCATCGGTGGATGAGTGCCCTGCGCGACTAGCGCATCAAATCGCGCAACGTTTCTTTGCGCCAGAAACTCTGCCGCCATGGGAAAGAGCAGATGAGTATTATCGTCGCGGGTCTTGTCAGGGATGACTGCGAGCACGCGTTCACCCTTATCCACCGGGTCAAGCGCCTGCGCGACAATCTCACTCAGAGCCTCAGGTGATAGATCAAGGCCGGGTGAACCTCGACCGACAAGTGTTGGTGCGGAAATCTCAATCATTTGATAAAAACCTATTAGACCTATAGGACCTATGAGACCTATAGGACCTATAGAACTTGACCTCAAACCTCAAGCTTTGCGTCCATTGTGATCTCAGCTTTCAATAGTCGTGAGATAGGGCAGCCGGCTTTGGCGTTGTTCGCGGCCGTTGCAAAGGCTTGCGCGTCGGCGCCAGGGATTTTGGCGCTTACATCGAGGTGCACCGCGGTAATTGTGAATCCCGCTTCGGTCTTCTCCATTGTGACGGTGGCGGTTGTGTTGATGCTCTCAGCCGTGAGTCCTGCGTTCCCCAGTTGACCGGATAGGGCCATGGAGAAGCACCCGGCATGTGCCGCCGCAATCAACTCTTCCGGATTTGTCCCTTGACCTTCCTCGAAGCGAGTGCTGAATGAATATTGGGTGTTTGAAAGAACGCCGCTAGCGGTTGAGATCGTCCCTTTTCCGTCCTTGAGTCCACCCTTCCAAACTGCCGAAGCTTTACGTTTCACCCTTATCCTCCTTTTCGTTTTTAAAAACGACGAATCATGCCTTTCGGGCCTGATCCTCTGCCGTCAAGCTAACAACGCGGCGCGTGCTTCGCGTACTGCCTTAACGTAACTGCGGGCCGCGGTAATGACGGATTGACGATCGCCTGACTTTATGGCCTTCGTATTTACGAGGTCAGCCCCAACGCCCAGGGCCCACGCGCCTGCGGCGATAAACTCACCTGCTGTCTTAAGAGAAACGCCGCCTGTAGGTATCAACTTGATCTCTGGCAGGGGCGCCTTCAGTGCGCGCAGGTATTTTGCACCGCCGACTGCGCTACAGGGAAAAACCTTGACCGCATCAGCGCCGGCTTGCCAGGCAGTAACGACTTCTGTGGGCGTCAAGGCACCGGGAAAAACGGCAATTCGCTGTACTTTACAGAGGTCGATGGTCTGAATATTGAGCGAAGGACTAACTATGAACTGCGCCCCGGACGCGATACAGGCGCGCGCTGTTTCCGGATCCAGCACAGTGCCGGCCCCCACGAGAACTTCGTCAGCGTAGCGTCTGCTAAGTTCGTTAATGACTCCTACCGCGCCCGGCACCGTCATTGTGATTTCGAGAATAGGGATGCCACCCTCGCGAATGACTTCCGCCACCTCGGCCGCGTCCGCTCCCGACGCGGCGCGTACAACTGGGACAATCCCGACTTCTTCAATGCGTTTGAGAACCCAGACCTTTTCCATATGTATCTAACGCGCCACGCGAGCGGTCCCGCCTTTCATCACGCGCTCAACTTCCGCCAGCGTAACCATAGTTGTGTCTCCCGGTGTTGTCATTGCCAGCGCCCCGTGAGCCGCCCCGCATTCTACAGCCCATTGCGGTCCCTTGTTCTCGAGGAAGCCGTAAATCAGACCCGAAGCAAATGAATCGCCGCCACCGACGCGATCGTATATTTCCAGATCTTCGCGCGGTGTTGCCTGGTACAGTTCACCTTCCGAATAGCAAACAGCGCCCCAGTCGTTCCTGGTTGCGGTCCTGGCGTGGCGTAAAGTTGTGGCCACTACTTTCAGGTTTGAAAACTCATTTACAGCCTGCTTGATCATCCGTCGAAAGTTTTCCACGTCGAGTTTCGAATGGTGCTCATCCAAACCTTCGACTTCGAAACCGAGGGCCGCAGTAAAATCCTCTTCATTGCCGAGCATGATATCAACCAGGGGAGCAAGTTCCCGATTGATCTCGCGGGCACGTGCCTGTCCTCCGATGGATTGCCAGAGCGAAGGACGGTAATTCAAATCGTAGGAGACAATGGTGCCACTTTCCCGCGCGGCTTGCATTGCTTCTTTGGCAACCGTGGGAGTTGTCTCAGAAAGCGCGGCGAAGATGCCGCCGGTGTGAAACCAGCGCGCTCCCTCCTGAGAGAAAATCGACTTCCAATCGATTTCACCAGGTTTGAGCTGAGAGACGGCAGTGTGCCCGCGATCGGAGGAGCCGAGCGCGGCGCGAATACCGAATCCACGTTCCGTGAAGTTCAAACCATTTCGTACTGCCCGCCCCACTCCGTCAAACTTCACCCATTTCAGGTGGGATTGATCTACGCCGCCCTGATAGATCAGATCCTGCACCAGACGCCCGACGGGGTTGTCAGCCAGGGCCGTAACAACTGCGGTGTTCAGCCCGAAGCAACGCTTCAATCCGCGCGCCACATTGTATTCACCGCCACCTTCCCAGACTCTGAAACTGCGCGCTGTATGGATGCGCTCGTCACCGGGATCGAGCCGAAGCATTACTTCGCCCAGGGAGACAAGGTCCCACTGACATTGGCCTTTTGGTTTGGTCTCCATGAGGAATTTCGGATTTCGGATTTCGAATTGCGAATTTCTGATTTCGGATTTGTTTCTTGCGTTCGTTGAGTGGCTCCGCTCTGCCCTTATTGTTCAAGACGAGTCACAACGAAATTCGAAATCCGCAATCCGAAATTCCACCGTCACCGTCCCATCCAGCCGCCGTCAACTACCAGGACATGACCGTGCAGGTAATCGCTTGCGGCAGAAGATAAAAACACTACGGCTCCGGCAAGGTCTTTCGGCTCTCCCCAGCGACCGGCTGGTATGCGTTCCAGTATCTGCCGATTGCGCGTCTCGTCAGCCTGCAGCGCGGCGGTGTTATCAGTCCTCATGTATCCGGGCGCGATTGCGTTGACGTTGATGCCGAGTTTTGCCCACTCGTTCGCGAGTGCTTTGGTCAATTGGGCGACTCCGCCTTTAGAAGCGGCGTAAGCGGGCACTGTAATACCACCTTGAAACGCGAGCAACGAGGCGATGTTGACAATCTTGCCGCTACCACGTTCCGTCATGTGCCTGCCTGCGTGTTGTGAAAGACGAAACACGCTGGAGAGATTGACCTCGATTACCGTATCCCAGTCGGCGTCGCTGTAATCAACTGCCGGGGCACGGCGGATCGTCCCTGCATTATTAATGAGAATGTCTAACTTTCCAAAGTGATTGATGGCTTGCGCCACGAGCTTCCGGGGAACCGTCTTGTCTGAAAGGTCGCCCAGGATTGCCAAACTGCTACTTCCCGCGCTTTGAATCAGTTCGCAGGTCGCATTGGGTGCACGCGAGTTGCCATGTGCCACCACGTTAGCGCCGGCCTCTGCGAGCGCCACCGCCATGGAGGCGCCAAGACCGGCGGACGCGCCGGTCACCAGTGCTACCTTCCCATCCAATCTGAATGAGTCGAGAATCAAGCCGCACCCTCTTCTTCGACCTTCGCCGGCTCGAAACGCGGCACCAGCATGTGCACAAACAACAGTGCCAGCAGATATGTTGAACCGGCAATGACGAATATGGGCAGGTAGCTTCCGGTCCATTGCAGCACGTACCCGACCACCTTCGCGATCAGCATACCGCCCACCGCGCCCGCCATCCCGCCGATTCCCACTACTGAGCCAACCGCGCGGCGGGGGAACAGATCCGAGGTCATCGTGAATACGTTCGCCGACCAGCCCTGGTGAGCGGAAGCAGCCAGTCCGATGAGCGCGACCGCCACTCGAATGTCGGAAGTCTGTGATACGAATACAATGGGCACCACGCAGAGAGCGCAAATGAGCATAGCTGTCTTGCGTGCTCGCGCGATCGGCCAACCGCGCTTAATCAATGAAGACGACAGCCATCCACCGCCGACGCTGCCCACGTCAGCCGCCAGATAAATTACCACCAACGGCAATCCAAAACTTGTAATGCTGTCGGTTGGCACGTGGTACTGGTCGTGGAGAAATCCTGGTATCCAAAACAGGTAGAACCACCAGATTGGGTCGGTCATGAACTTCGCGATGGCGAACGCCCAGGTTTGGCGGTGCGGCAGCAAGCGCGTCCAGGGGATCTTCGTTTCTCTGTCCGGGGGATCGCTATTGATATAGTCCAGTTCCGCTTGCTTGCACCGCTTGTGCTCGTGAGGTTTTTGATAAAGAGCCAGCCACGCAATCAACCAGATGAAACCCAAAGCGCCGGTAATGATGAAGGCCCAACGCCAACCCCAGAACCGAACAATGACAGGCACGCTCAGCGGCGTCACAATCGCACCCACGTTGGTGCCAGCATTAAAAATGCCGGTAGCAAGCGCTCGCTCTTTTTTGGGAAACCATTCAGCTACCGTCTTAATGGCAGCTGGAAAATTTCCCGCCTCCCCTAAACCCAGAGCGAAGCGTGCCGCGCTGAATGTCATGACTGACGAGGCCAGGGAGTGGGCCATCGCTGCGAGACTCCAGAAAACTATGGCAAAGGAGAACCCGCGACGAGTGCCAAGCCAGTCCATTAACCGGCCCATTAAAATGAATCCCAGCGCGTAGGCGGCCTGAAACCAAAAGACAACATTGCTGTAGGCGATTTCGTCCCAGCCCAGTTCAGTTTTGAGAGTGGGTTTGAGAATGCCGATGACCTGGCGGTCGATGTAGTTGATCGTGGCGGCAAAAAATAAAAGGGCACAGATCGTCCAGCGAAAACGACCGATTCGCGCTCCCAGACTTGCGCCGCCCATCACGATTGAATCGCCAGCGACATCTGAAGACATCTTTCGCCCAGGGGTCTTGTGGTCCATTCAGAATTGCCTCCTCGGATGCTCTAGGTCCCAAACACGCTTCACAACCAGCTCAAGCGCGCATAAATATCGAGCGCAAAAAAGAGAAGGAGATAAAATTCAGTGAGGAAACGACGTAAATTTTGGCCGATTCTACCACACGACGCTCCCATCTGAGCGCGCGGGTAGGCAAGCGTTAACCTTTGTTGCCGTTGAGAAAGTCTTCGCGTATGGGCGTGAAGATATCGATAAGCACCACTTCCTCGTCCATCATAGTCGCTCCGTGCCAACAATGTGGCGGGAAGTGGAGCACGTCACCCGGTGAGGCGATGCGCTCGGTGCCTTCGACGAAGAAGCGCACGCGGCCACTCACGACAATCGACATCTGTTCATGCGGATGTTCATGTTCGGATGTGACCAGGAACGGCGCGAAACGAAAGCGGCAGATCATTAGATTCTCACCGACCAGCATTTGGCGCTCAATTCCTTCGGATGGCCTCTCGATAGGAATGTTTGACCAATCGAGATGTCGCCCGGCTCCGTTACCTGAGATCGCAGTCGTTGGTGCTTCCGTGTTGCCTTGGGTATTTGTTGACATATTTCGCCCCTATTTTCCCGCCACGGCCTCGAGACCGGATCCACCAGCAGCATATTCCGGCTGCACGTTTACCACTCCGTATTGACGGTCTTCGCCTTCTTTGATAGCCGCCATCATCCACAGAAAATTAATCTGTCCGCCAGGGGCGGCCACGTTTGGGTGGTAGCCTTTAGGCATCAATACACAATCTCCTTCACGCACCACCTGCACCAACTCCGGTTTTTCCGGGTTTGTGTAAACAAACTGCACGCCGAAGGAAGGGGAAGGCATATCGATAAAGAGATATGCTTCTTCAAGCATCCGCGAGTGTTCGTGCGGCGGCCACGAAGTCCAGTTGCCCGGTCGAGAGAACGTCACTCCGGCCATGATGCGTCCCGCATCTACATTAGCTCCGATTAGAACGTTTAGATCGCGCTCGGCAGGCGGTTTACCCGCGATGAGGTGCAGCTTGGGATTCTGCCGCACGTCGGAGTATGAAACAAACTTCAGTTCGTAACGTTGCGAGACAGGTGCAGAAACCTCGGCCACGTCACAACCTTCGGGCCCGTTCGCTTGAACTTCAATGCTCGAGTCGCGTGGCACATAGACCGCGTCATATTGTGAAAGCTCAAAAGTTTGTCCGGCTGTAGAGACTTTCGCCGATCCGTTCAAACAAATAAGACCAGTTTCGTGATCGTTGTTCTCAAAAGTAATCGCCGGATCATTCGCGCCGATGGTAATTCGGCCATAATGCAAATACCTGGCGGCCGTGGCGCCTGGAGCTACCGCGGTCCGGCGGCCCTTGCCTTTGTGAGTGGCGGGCACGAAGCAGGACTCAGGCGTGATGTTGTTAAGCGCTGGTTCTTGAGCCATAAAATATTCTCCCTTTAACGATTACTCAATTCCCTCCTACCCTCCGTGTTGGTGGTGTAGGATTTGTCAGGACCGATAGTGAGAGCAGGTAGCGCAGTGTCGTGCCGGGTTGCATGCGCAAGTTGTTCGACTCAAAGATCAGATGCAAGGGTATTGCGCCACGCACTCCGCGGCCGAGCGGGCTGTCGCCGGTAGCAAGCAGCTTTGTAGCGATGGGAAAGCTGGCCTCGAGCATCTTCACTTCCAAAACCCCCTGATCGGAAGCAAAGCGATCCACGCGCATCTTGTCGAGCATGTTCGTTTCAACCTGGACATAGGTTGACGGCACGACTAGTCGCCAGCGGCTGATATTAAGAGGCCGCTTCACAGCCAAGATTTCTTCGCGTATCAGCGTATCCTTGTCGATGCGCCAAAGCACGTCACTCGAGAGTCCCACGTCGACAAGTTCGCCGGGCTTGCCACCGACGAGCGCCCAGCGATCCCAATGCAGATGCAGTGTCTGGCCGTCCAGCGACGGTTCGATCCGATCGGCGCCGTCTGTAGCGACGATGGTGCGACCATCTTCAAGGTCGACGTAGGGTACAAGCGCTGGATAGTTTTGCTCCACCGGCGCCGCTACGCCTGAAAGTCCATGCGGCGCGGGTAAATAATCGGCGACTCCGGGTTTTGTTCCGGTTGTGATGGGTAAGGCAAAGCGCAAACCTCCCTGTCTTACAAGCCAGACACCCGCCGAACGTTCGTTGCTCTTTCGAAAGAATTCAAACCGCGCCACCCGTGGCAGAGTTGGAATCGGTGGAAATGACGTCACGCCTTCGCGCTCAAGAGCTTTCATCAGAGTCATGTGCGAGTTGGCAAGCTTCCCAAAGAACCCGGTAGTTTGTTGCCACTCTCGTTCCCGTGTGATGTAGGCGTAGTTGCCGCGACCGAAGGAGAATAAAGAAAGCAGGTGCGCACCGTCGCGGTAGTCGCCTCGCAGGTAACGCCAGGCCTGAAAGTAATGAGCTGCGATTTCGGCGAGCGGTGCGGGACGAAACTCCGCGTGCGCGCCCAGAAACCCGGCGATCTCCGGCGTGTCGAGATAGCTGACAATGCCCTGGCTTCGTCCCCAGTTGTAGCCATAGCCATCTTCGGAAACCAGATCCCACCAGAGTCGCATTTGTTGGACAAGCGACGGGCGCAGCTTGTCTAAAATATCCTTCCGACCTGCGGTCTCGGCCGCTTCCCAAACGTAACGAGCGTATTCGTTTGAGTAGCGATCATATCGTCCGGTGGGCGGGGAATCATCGGCATAGACGGCACCGCCGGCAAAGGGAACCGCGGCTCTGTCGAGGAGCTTATCCAAAAAGTTGCGGTCGGTAGAAATCCCTAACTGGTAGCCGATGCTGGCGATTCGCGCTGCGACGCCGAGATAGTTTTCCGCGAGGTTGATAACACGATTCGTGCGTGGGTCGTAGAATCGCTCGGGGTTAAGCAGAGAGCGCCACGCTGTCTGTTCCTCGGGTGTGAGACTCTGCCAGAGCGGATTCGTTTTCAAGTTACGTCCGAAGTGACGCAGAGCGAGAGCCGCGTAGAGCTGCGAAAATGCTTTACCGCCTCCCTTTGCCTCGATCAGCCCGATCTTGCCAACCCATTTCGCAAGATCGCGCCCGGCCAGTTCGCGCTGTCCGGTGGTCTCAGCAAACGCGGCAAGGGCACGCATAAACGTACCCCATGAATACTCTCCCGTCGTGAGCGCGCCGACAACACGGTCGGGCGGCGGGTCCAACGTCTTGATATCAGCGAGATGCGCGGCAAGTTCCCGGGCGAGAAAGTCATTAACCTCGGCGCTCAGGATCGGCGTCACTACGGCCGTTGCGGGTGAGACAGCTGCCGATTGCGAGAGTGTATCGCTCGCCGCGCGGATATCCGACAGCGAGACCATCAGGAATGAAACCGCGACGAGCGCGCATCGCCGTCTCACTGGCCTCCTTGTATTGTGGAAATTCATGCTCATGGCACCCTGATTCGGATTCTGAGAAGATCAGTTCTCAACCCAAATCTTTTGCCTCGTAAGAACCAACAAGTCAAGACGCCTCTCTAGAATTTGAGCTTTACCGCCAGCTCGAGTTGCCGTCCATCGTATGTGTTCTGAGCGTAAGTCCCGAAGTTATTCGGGTTTAGTGCGGCGCCGGTGGCATTGTTTTGCCCGAAGGCCATGTTCACTCCCGGACGGAACTGAGTATGGTTTAGCACATTTGTCGCTTGAGCCGAGAGAGTGAGAGAGTATCTCTCTCCGAACTTGATATTTTTGTCCAGAGACATATTGACGTTCCAGATCGGATTGCTACGAATATCGTCATATGTCGCGGCTGCATTTCCATACCAGAAAATATCGAGTACCCGACTTCCATTTGGGGTGACCACTGTCCGCCCGGTAAAGGCGTCAATGTTGTACTTCAGGAAGCATCCGCTGCACGGTGTGACCTGGCGTCCGCTCGGCAACGTTACAGTAGTTCGTCCGTCGTACCAGCGCTGTAGTTCCTTCGGCACTTCAATAGGAACGCCTGGTACGCGATCGGGAAGGTTATTGAGGGAGTTAGTGCCACCTGAGATCACGGCTACGAATCCGCTTTGGGCCGTGAACGATCCACCAAGTCGCCAACCGCCAATGAGCGCGTTCAGGGCGGAGTTATTTGTATCCCATAGGTAGCCGCCTTTTCCCACGGGTAAATCGTAGACCCATGAAGCAACCAGGCGATGCGGAACATCGTTGGTCGTAAGTTTACGATTGTTATGGCGCAGGTCCGGCCGGATGTAGGGGAAGTAGTTAGTATCGGCACCATCTGAGTAACCCTGATTGGTCTGCGCGTTATAGCGCGTTGTGGCCAGTTGCTTCGAGAAGGTGTAATGCGCGTTGAACTGGAGACCGCTCGCGAACTGGCGGGTTACCTGTAACTGCATTGCATGGTAGTCAGAGCTTCCCGCCGAAAGAGTAACGTTGTCACCTTGCAGTGGGTAAGGTAAGAAAGAGTCTATGCGCGGAATGGTACGATTCCTGATGTTGCCGGCGCCATATGGAATCAACGGCCCGCTGGCCGTCTGCGGACTGGCCGGATTGCATGTCTGCTGCGTCTGGAAAGGATTGCAGATTGCTTGAGTGGCTAAATTGGTGGTGCCATTCGAAGCGATGTAGGTATTGCGCCACGACTCGAGCAGCTGTGGGTCGACCAACTGTTGACTGTTGAGTGGCACGAAGACGATCTGCAAACGACTGCCGTGTGAACCGATGTAGCCGGCGGAGGCCACCCAGTTATTTCCAAACTTCCGCTCAACGAAAGCGTTCCATTGCTGAACGTAGCCGGTTTTGTAGTCCTGCGGGAAGCGACGCGCACCTCCGTAGAGTCTGGGGTCATTCACGTTTGGTCCGACGGGATCAATGATTGAATTCACAGTCATGCTGTTGAACGGTCCAATCACGACCCCCGCGGGAGAGGTCCCGTAAGGGCTGCCGATGGCCGAAGTTGTAAAAGCACCGGCGCCGTAGAACCCCGGACCATCATTGAACCCGGTGTTAGAAGGGACATAGGTCAAGCCATATCCGCCGCGCAAAACCATGGAATCAGTGGCTTGCCAGGCGATGCCGAAACGGGGGCCAAAGTTTTTGTAGTCGGTCTCCCAGAGGTTGCGCCGGGGTGTGGTATTGCCCGGATAGACGAGAGCACCGGGAGTATTGAACAGTGGTTCCTTTGCATTCAGGTCTATAGAACTCATGTGGTTAAATCGTTCGGTTGGACCTGGTTGCACATCCCATCTCAGTCCGAGATTCACAGTCATGCGGTTGGTAACGCGCCAGTCATTTTGGCTGAAAAGCGCAAGGTACTTCTGAGCAAGTGCAAGCCTGACGGCAAAGCCCTGTGTCACGGTCGTGCTGCCCGCGCCCAGCAGGATTGAAGCAAGGCCGAAGCCGTTGTCTCTCGCATCGGTCGTTGGCAGCCCTGCGGCGCCTCCGTCAAAGTTGATAAACTTCCGCGTGAATTCCGCCCCTGTACGAATCTGTATCGAGTCGTCCGGATCGATGTAGTTAGAGAGCAAGACTCGATAAGTGCCACCAAATTTGTGCGTCCAACGACCTCGGCTCCAGGTCATGCTGGCGTTGAAGTCGGTATTGGTCTGGCGTTCACGCTTGTGCAGGGAGGTCCCCCAGTTTAGAGGGCTTACTGGCGCGAACGCATTATTACCTACGGGCACTGCCGGTGGGACGCCCGGAATGATGTTGATTGCCTGAATCTGCGCCGGGACCCCGAACTGTCCATAGTCATAGTTGTCGAAGGTGGTGAATTCGTTGTCGCTTTTAATGCGGTTGACGCCGAGGCGAGCATCAAGAATGACTGTCGGCGAGAACACTAGCGTGTCACCGAATGCAAAGTATGGGTTGTCGTCCGGCTGGTTGTTTCCCACAAACTCACCGGCTTTGTTTCGCCCGCTGTATTGATTGTCATCTCCCCACGAGCGTGGGGTCAGAATCAAACCCTTCTGAAAACCGTACGTCACATAAAAGCTGTGTTTGCCCCAGTTGTAATCAACTCGCGAGTTGAGATTGTTTTTGGTGAACGTTTGATTACCCGCGAAGAAAAAGTTGTTGGTGTTGAAGATATCGTCAGGTGTGCGATTGGGTTTCGGGTAGGCGTTGAGGATGGCCATCCCAAACTGATTCAGCCGCCCCGAAGGAAGCGGGCTCGTTCTCACCAGACCCTGCGCGTCAATGAAAGTCGGGAACTGCGCACGTTGATAGTTGCTGGTGGTGCCAATCCTGGCAGCACTGAACGGATCATAAATCTTAATTGGGACGTTCTGAGCGCCAACGCGGACAAAAGTATTGCTGAAATCCCCACGTCTCTCCGCCTCGGTCGGAACGGTCATCAAGAAAGGATAAGATCGGTGAAACCGTAGTCCTTCGTAGCTAACAAAGAAGAAAGCCTTGTCGCGAATGATCCGGCCGCCGACGCTGCCTCCGAAAGTGTTTGACTTAAATGGCCCTCTAGCAATCCGATTGGCGTTGTTTGAGAAGCCATTCGCGTTTAACGCCTCATTTCTGATGCGGTAAAACCCCGCCCCGTGATAATCGTTTGAACCGCTTTTTGTAGTGAACACGACTACACCCTGAGCGCGACCATACTCCGCAGTGAAGTTGTTAGTGATAACGCGCACTTCCTGTAACGAATCTTGATTGGGCAACACAGCAGTTTCGTTCCAGGCGGATCCCTGAATACTCACACCGTCGAGAATAATGTCGTTGGAAAAAGCAGAGCCGCCATTGATTCCGATGGCGGAGGCCTGCCGGCGACCATCAATTCCGATGCCAAATGAAGTCGTGCTCTGGGTATTACCAAACAAACCGCGGGGCACGACACCAGCTTGGAGCGTGGCGTAAGAAAAAGGATTGTGCGTGATGTTCGGAATTGCCTGCACAGTCCGCTCATTGATGAGGCCCTGGACCGTGGCGTTACTGGCCTGAAGCTGGGCCGATTCTCCAGTAACGATCACCGTCTCAGTGATTACCCCTGTCTGCAATTTGATTTCAACTTTCACTGTTTGAGCCGTTGAAACCGAAATGTCCGGGCGACGATACTTTGCAAACCCTGACCCTGCCTTTTCCACCTCTAGCGCGTATGCACCCGGCGTCAGATAAGGGACTGTGAAACCGCCGCTCTCATCTGTCACGGTTGTCAGGGTGACATTTGTTTCCTGATTGATAACCGCAACCGCTGCTCCAGGAATTGCGGCGCCCCCGGAGTCGACCACTGTACCCACAATGACACCGGATTTGATCTGTCCGAGTGTGGCGCTCACAAGCATCAAACTCACTGTGAGAAACGCCGCAACGTTACGGGCTGTTTTGGCCGTTATCACCATCAAACGAATGGCTAGCATTGTATTGTCCCTCCATCGGAAAAAAGGGTTGCGATCAGAACACACGATCGAGGTCTCACAGGGAAACTTCAAGGCCTTCATTAAGCCTTAGCCTGATTTCAAGAAGTTAGCCTGGGTTTAGAAAGTCAGCTTCAAGCCAAACTGTATGTTGCGGGGCGGTCCGGCAGCCGAGATGGTGCCAAACCCTGCGTTACTCCGATTGCTTTCCATGTCGCGGAAGTTAACGCGATTGAAGGCATTGAAGACATCTGCCTGAAGCTGCAACTTGAACTTCTCATTGAGCCTGATTCGGCGGCGAAGGGAGAAGTCCCATGTCTGCGATCCAGGACCCAACAGGGTTCCCGGCCCACACGTCCCGCGGCGTGAGTCAGGAGCGGCTGTGAATGCCGCCGGGTCTGCCCACCCATTCGGACCACGTTCGCCATTGGGGAAAAGTCCGTCGCCGCCAAGGCAATCCGCCCGGCGATTTCCGAGTGCCGAGCCGGGTCCTGTGCCGGTGGCGGTTACAGTAAGGTAAGGGCCTGTTTGGAAACGTGTGATGCCGCTGACCTCATAACCATCAAGCAGGGCCTTTGTGAAACCCGTTGTTCGGCTAAACATCTTAACTGTGTAAGTGTAAGTGGCGCCGAAAACGTGTCGCCGATCAAATGTCGCCGGACCGTAATTAAACTTGCGATTGAAGGGATCCTCCGGGTTGTCATTAAAACCGCTGGCGTCGGTCAGCACTTTGGACCATGTGTAGGCTAGCGTCATGAGCAAGTCGCCTTTGCGCTTAGCAGCATAGAGTTGCATCCCGTGATAGTTTGACGTTGCGTCGCTGAGGCGCATGCGGATGGCTGTGTAACCCTTATATGGCCGCAGGGAGTTGATATTGACATTCGGCCCTGCAGGCGGGAGGTTTGCCCTCAACTGATCGAAAGTTGGCTGGTTAATGTCTGGCTGGCGGATCAAGTGGCGTCCCAGATTTGCCACATAGGCAGCCTCAGCAAAGATGCCGTAGGGCAATTCGCGCTGAACGCTCAGGCTATAGCTCATCGTGTAAGGCGTGTCCAGATCCGGGTTTACCGCATTGATCTGGGCCCAGGGTGCGACAACTGTAGACCCGCCGCTAATGTTACTCAGATTTGCATTGGTGAAGGATGCGCTCGTCGCATACGGCGGATTGCTGAGCGACGGAAATATGAGGTTGCCTTCGATCCGATCGTAATACATCCCGAAGCCGCCACGAATTGAAGTTTTGTTATCGTCGAACGGCGAATACGCGAAGCCGACGCGTGGCATGAAATAATGATGGGGGTTATAGAGCCCGCGCGGCGCACCGGTCGGCACTGCCCTAACATCTGCCGTGTCTCCCCCAGGTACGCGTCCCAGTTCTTCGGGGGGTATTCCATTGCCCGCTCGAATCAGGCCGTTGAAACGATTGCCGCCGCGAGAGGTGTCAATGTTGCCATTGCTGGTCAAGATCGTCACGGCCTGCGCCGGGTTGTATAACGAGGGATCAAAATTGGCGAGATTGTTGGCCTGCGTATAGATAGGCAGACCATACTGATAGCGCACTCCCAGCTCAAGACTCAGCTTACGATTAAACTTCCAACTGTCGGCCCCGAATGCTTCGAACTGCGTGAAGCGGAAGAAGCCCAGCGGATCGAGGGCCTGCTCGCTGTAAGTGCGGAAGTTCCCCAGCAGGGCATCGGCCAAAGCGTTGCTCGTTGTGCGAGTGTTGTTGCCGGTGCTGAAATCGACATTGCCGGCATAGGTCGTTCGCGCGTTCTGGTCAATGCGATTGCGGGTCACGCTAGCGCCCGTTTTGAAAGTGTGGTTTCCCCGCACGTGAGTCACCGTGTCGCTGAACGTAATATCTGTTGTGGGCGACAGCAGTGAACGGGCCGCGCCAGCAAAACTAGCGAACCCGGTGATTGTTGTATCCGGAATAGAGTTCTCGAAGCGTCCGCCGCCAGTAAAGAGTTGTTGATATTGGTAGCCGTAGGTTTCGCGCCTCCAAAGGTCGCCGGCGGGCGGTATTCGTTGGGCTACCCAGGCTCCTGTGAGTTTAGCTTCATTAATGAACGTGGGCGTTATCAGCCACGTGTGTGAAACCTGGATCGAAGTGCCCGGACGCAAGCGGTTGCTGGGACTCGTTGGCAGTTGCGAGTTAATAAATGTGCCGAACGGGTCAATCAAAACGTTCTTGTCGTGGATGTAACGGCCATAGACGTTGTGCTTTTCATTAAAGCGATAGTCGAGGCGAACAATGTCCTCGCGGTAATCGAGCGGGTTCGGCTGCTGGAATGTGCCGTTATTGGCAATCGGGCTGTTTGTGTAGCTCGTCGCAAGGCCGATTGCCGTCCGGTAAACATTGGCGATGGCGCGGCCGTCAGCAGTGATCCGCGCCGTTGGAATAATGTTTCTTAAGGCCACGGTATTGCCTCCGAAACATCCAGTACGGTTGGCCTGGGTAGTCACCACTCCAGTTGTTGAATTAACAACCGGAGCCACGCAAGTGTTAGCGGCGTTATTGGGATCTCTGACTACTCCATCGTCCGCGGTACCGACGAGGCCGTCGAATCCGCGCAAACGAAATGAGAAATCGCCGTTAAGCTCAGCTAAAGTCGGCAGATTTCGCCGCTGTGGATTGGATAGGCGGCGAATGTATTTCCACTCCTGCCCACCGAAGAAGAAGAATTTGTCCTTGATGATCGGGCCACCAATACTGTAACCAAAATTATTGAAGCGCAGCGTCGGTCTGACAGGGGCAAAGAAGGGGCGTGCGTCGAGCTTATCGTTGCGCACGAACTCAAAGGCACTGCCGTGAAATGAATTACCACCGCTGCGGGTAACCAGGCTGATCTGCGCACCGGAGTTGCGCCCGTACTCGGCTGAGAAGTTTGCGGTCTGAATCTTGACTTCCTGAATGTAATCGATGCCGACGTTATTGATCTGGCTGGCATTGCTGCCCGACTGAAGATTAATGCCGCCGTCAACGGTCACATTGTTTGTTTGACCACGGTTTCCATTGATCGATTGATTGCCCGTGGCGAGACTTGTGGTTAATTCCAGTTGGTCGTCATTCAGCAGTGCTACGCCGGGGACCAGCGAAAGTAGCTGAATGTAGTTCCGGCCGTTGAGCGCCAGGTTCTGCACCTGCTGGCTGTCGATTACCCGCGCTACCTCGCCCGACGTTGTGTTGACTGTTTCGCCTACACCCGAAGTTATTTGCACAGTCTCAGTGACCTGCCCGGCTTCGAGTGTGACATCCACTGTCAGCCGGCCGTCGGCCGTGAGGCTAATGCCCTCCTGCACAGCCTTCTTAAAATTGGTTTGTTCTGCCGTCACAGTGTAGGTCCCGGCAGGCAGATTCGTGACAGTATAGAAGCCGCTGCTGTCCGTATTGCCTGTGCGGGCCAGATTGGTTGCAGTATTGGTTGCCGTGACGGTTGCGTTTGCGATCACCGCCCCAGACGCATCGGTAACAGTACCCGAGATGCGTCCCACAGTAGTTTGGGCACGGACGCCGGCGGTGCTGTAGGCCAAGAGAAGACCGCTAAAGAACATTAAAGCCGCACGGCAGGAAAGAGACCTCTTTGTGCTGTACATAACCCTAACCTCCAAAGTGAATTGAGTGCGGGGCAGGTAAAACAAGACCAACTATTGTTAATGCTTGTTCGAGGGCCTGCTGCCGCAGGTTTACGCCGGACTTGAGAGACTTCCGATGTGCGCGATATGCCAACGCCCGAACGAGAACGTCAAGTTCTCGCTAAGCCACCATCGGTGCGGCAAATGCCGGAGCTGCTACCAGAGCCGCAGCTCCTCTTAAGCGTGGGTGTTCGTCAACTGACACTGTTCTGATTTCGGTACGAGCGGCTAAACCCGTTAGTGCCCGTTCAGCCATGGCCGCCTTGACAGTCGGTTCGATCAAATCCCAGGCAGCGGTGATTTCACCGCCTATATATATGCGACCGGGATCAACGGCATTAATAATTGAGGCTAACCCCAGACCAAGGTAACGGGCAGTGGAATGCAGCGCGGTAAGTGCTTTTCCATCCCCATTCCGGGCCCGCGCAATCAGATCCTCGATTGTGAAAGTCGCATTCTCCGCCGACATTGGCTTCGGATCATTTGGATTGCGACCGAAATAACGCGACAGGGTCGCCAGGTTTGAAACATAAGCTTCCCAACATCCCGTTGCGCCGCAGGAACAGCGTGGCCCATCAATGCTCAGCGGGACGTGGCCAAACTCCCCGGCGATGCTGTGCCGGCCGCGCAAGATCTCTCCATTAACGACCACGCCTACACCGATTCCGTCCGAGACGCTGACAAATGCCAGGTCGCCCGTGTGAGTGCCTCCCCGGGTGGCCCAGACTTGTGCCAGAGCACAGGCGCGGCCGGAATTCTCCACGTGAACCGGAAGCCCTACCGCGGCAGACAGAGGGTCCTTCAGATTGACGTCGCGCCAGGCCAGAGTCGGGGCATGTAACACGCGGCCCGACGTTGGATCCGTCATGCCCGGCACGACAACGCCGATTCCTTGACAGGTTGAGGCGGTGCGATGGTCGGCAACAATAGACTTGATCCTTTGGGCCAGTTCGGAAACGAGAGAATTCAGATCCCGGTTGGTGGGGAAGCTGGTGATACCGACCAGGGTCTTACCAAGAAGGTCGGTTGCCATCATGTATGTGCGCGTTGCTCGGATGTCGACAGCGATCACATAGCGTTCGCGTGAGTCTATATAGAGAAAGGTCGGCTTCCGGCCGCGGCCTCGACCTTCGCCAATGGCTCCTTCGAAAATCAGACCTTCCGCCAGTAACTCAGCAACGAGAACGGATGCGGCACCGCGGCGGGTGCCCATTAATCTGGCTAGATCGGCGCGCGAGACGGGCTGATGCGTGCGAATCAGCGTCAGGGCGATCTGACGGTTGATCTCTCGCGACGTGCGGCGCTTGGCTATTTGGAAGCGTTTGGGGTCAATCTTACGCATAGGCTTAATATGTCCGCTTTTGTGGCAATCCGGGTCTAAAACCCGAAAAAGAACACGAAAACCCCCAGATGTGCGTAACCGTTGCGTGGAAGACTTAAGAAAAGCGCTTTTAATTGTCCCAAGAATGGACATATTATACCAGCCCGACAGGATGTCAACGTTTTTTTTATGGTTTTGGGCAAAACTCAGAAATTCCACTCGCGAAAGTGGAACTCACCGCGTCGCTACGACCTTAGTTCGAAACGAGCGTCAATGAGAGTTTCTCTTTCTGTGCACACAACGTAAGAGTTACTGTGAATTCGGGTGGGCGTCGTTTGGTTTCGGCTGAAATCGCCGATCGACTCGTAACTCGTATGAAAGAGAATCGCTACGGGCGGGACGCCTGCATTATCGGGGAAGTTAAATCAGAGCCCCAGGGGATAGTGGCGATGCGCACGGGTTTTGGCGGCACACGCATAGTGGACATGCTGGTCGGTGAGCAGCTACCCAGGATCTGTTAGTAACGTGGAAGCGTCTTCATTAATATCGACGAGCGGACTGGCATTGCTTGGCCTTGGGCTTGTGTTTGGCCTCAAACACGCCACTGAAGTGGACCACGTTGTCGCTGTCTCAACCATTGTCAGTGAACATCGCAACGTCTTGCGTTCTGCCCTCGTGGGCGGCCTCTGGGGCGCTGGACATACAGTTTCACTCATTATTGTGGGTGCGCTGGTGCTCGTATTTCGGGTCGCTATCCCAAAGTCTGTGGCTAACTGGCTTGAGTTTGCGGTTGCGTTGATGATCATCGGGTTGGGACTGTCGGCGGTCGTGCGTGTGTTACGCCACCGTGCAGATGTGCACTTGCACCGTCACAGCCACGGTGGACAGTCGCACGTGCACGTGCATTTTCACGAGCACGGAACAGAGCACACTAGCCCGGCGGCTAAGCACTCGCATGCCGTTTCACAAGTCGGGTTGAAACCACTTTTGGTTGGCGCCATGCATGGGCTGGCGGGCTCCGCTGCTTTGACTCTGCTGGTGCTGACGCAGATTGAGTCTGTCCTTTTGGGTTTGCTTTATCTGGCCCTCTTTGGCATCGGGTCGACTTTCGGGATGCTGTTGATGTCAGGTCTCATTGGTTTGCCTTTCGCACTCAGCGCGCGTCGACTCTCTCGTCTTAACTACGGACTGCAAACAGTTGCGGGTGGTTTGAGCATTGCTTTTGGGCTCTGGTACGGCTATCAGACCGGCATCACGAACAGTCTTTGGTGACCCCCTAATCTGAGATCTGAAATTTGAGATCTCAGATCTGCGGATAGGTCTGGCTTGCTACCCAATTGCGCTCACGAATTGACTTATCCGGCCGCTTCGGTTAGTTTTTGTAGCTTCAGGAACGGTTAGGCTATTGCTGCGTTCTGGAAGTGGTTTGAGATGGCAGGGGCCGCCAGTTTTGCTTTGCGCGCGCCCGCCAGGTTCTAATTTTTGATAGGATGCTCCGGAAGACCTTCGCCATGAATCGAACGTTCACTCGATTCTTTAGTTTTTGATTTACCAGCCTGCCACTACGGCGGGGCTGCGGTGAAGGCGCTCCTATCGAAACCGATCAGTGAAGTTCGCAAATCGTGAATTCTAAATCGTGAATTGTAATAGGAGGCGAAGCCTTCGCCTCACTTTGGAATCGTGAATAGGGGCCTTAAGACCCCCCTATTTACGATTATCGATTTACCATTCACGACGGCAGCCATGAGCGAGATTAACGTACAACTCAAGAACGGCGCGGCGGCCCAGCTCGCGGCGCCTGTGACAGTCGGCGAGGC
>JBOGOU010000495.1:0-1420 GCA_050748205.1 Pyrinomonadaceae bacterium
TTTGTACAACGGAAATCTTCTGCGACGCTCCCGCGGGTCCGCCGCCGACGAGGATGTTCCCGCCCTGTCCGTCCTCGGCTTTGATCCACAACGAGAGCGTGAACTCTTTGCCGCTCGAGATCCCGACGAGGTTCGTGTCTCGGCGCAGATAGGTCGAGCCGGCGAACTCAACCGCCATCTCAATACCACTCTTCGCCGAAGAGGATTGGGCTCCACGAGCCGACGTCAATACTCTCCCCACCTTTGATTGGGTCGATGGCGTCGATCAAAAGGCCGATTGCATAATATGTACCGTCAACGGCTTCTGTGAAAGCCGCAGGAGGGACCCGAGTAACGGCGACGGCGTTTTCACCCCAAGGAGAGGCGCTAAGGAACGCCGAACTCTGCGGTATGAAGCCCTGTGGGGTGATATTTCCTGCTCCGGTTGCTTCTACCGTCACGGTGTAGATCCTACCAGTCTCCAATTCAACCGAACCTGCAATCGAGTTAAACGGAACGTGCCAATGCAACACGTTAGTAGACGATACAAAGTCAGGGTCAATCGTTGTTCTGGCTAATTCGACTCCCGCTTCATCATAGAGATGGAACGCGTAATTCGCAGTCGTGCCTGAAACGATCATGTAGGCACTGAATCCCATTGCCCGTATCGCAACCGGACAAGTGAATCGCATGCCCACTTCCGAGGGGTTGGAGGCCGAAGAAAGGGCAGTCAAGATTCCGGATACTACGGGGACGGCTCCACGTATCGGTATCCAAGTACCATCACTGTACTGAAGCGAAAAATTCAGACATCCGCCATTACGACTTCCCCATGCACCAGTTGTAAACTCAGTAGTGTAAGGAAACGCTTGACGACTCTGTCCAGAATTCCAAGGCCCTACGAGCCGTGGAGTCACGATAATGGAATCCCCAGCAACAAAGCTGGCAAACTCTACAACCACACACAGACTCTGTCCTCTAGTGACCGTTCGTTTGGTGCCGGTATCGGTTCCGTCAGAGGTTATAAGTCCAGTTGTCACCCCAACATTCGTTGCGATATCCCCCGTCGGAACTAGTCGAGTTTGATCGGCCCCGCCGTCTGGATTGCCGGAGGCATCTAAATCCTGCAACGAAACTGTCAACCCATTTATTGGGTTTTGTATGATGGTCCCAAAACGAAATGCCCCCCTGTTTATGGTACCGTCTTTCGGCGCAGGAAATACAAAAGCGCATTTCTCGGTTGCCGCGTTCAGAATTACAGTAGTTCCTATACCTGCGTTGCTGCCGTCCCCTAACAGAGGCGGATAGTTTATAGGCCAGCCGGGAATGTCGATAAACGCCATCAGTACACCTGGAAGGCGCGACGTTTTCCAACGCTCGCCACTACCGTACCCGGGTCATCGAACACCTGGATGTCGATGCTGTCGACCCAGTTCATGAT
>JBOGOU010000496.1:0-2643 GCA_050748205.1 Pyrinomonadaceae bacterium
ATCATGAACTGGGTCGACAGCATCGACATCCAGGTGTTCGATGACCCGGGTACGGTAGTGGCGAGCGTTGGAAAACGTCGCGCCTTCCAGGTGTACTGATGGCGTTTATCGACATTCCCGGCTGGCCGATTTCGTATCCGCCGGTAGGCTCTAGCAACGCCAATTCCGCGTTTGCGGCAGGACTTCGCATAGATGCGGCGACGGAAAAAGTCGCCTTCATCCTTCGAGCACCGCGAGCTGGAAATCTGAACCGGGTCGGTTTCCGTTTTGCCACAGTCACGCAAGCACCTGCAAACGGGCTGACAGTGTCCTTGCAGACTGTCGATGCCACAAATGGCGACCCCGACGGCACACAAGATCAAACCCGTCTTGTTGCTTCTGGCAGCATCGTCTCGAATACGTGGGTCACGACGGGTCTGATCACGAGTGATGGAACAGACACAGGGACCAAACGCACAGTAACGCAGGGAGAGGTATTTGCTGTAGTGATTGAGTTTGCTAGTTTCTCGGCCGGCGACAACGTTGACGTCACCCCACGATTGACAGGCCCGTGGGAGGATTTTGGGCGAGGGTCTATCTACGCCGATTTTTTTACCGTATCGTGGGCACATCAAACCACTACTTCTAATCTGAACATTGCGGTGCAGTACGATGATGGCGTATGGGCTCCGCTGTACTACTGTGTTCCCGCAGCAACTACTCTCGTCGAGAATTTTTCGAACGCAACCAATCCCGACGAACGCGGGATGAAGTTTACATGTCCTGTCGCCATGCGGGCGGTAGGATTTATTTTCCACGGCACTGCGGCGGCAACCAACGGCACAGGAACGCTACATCTGTGGGATGTCAACGATGTTGAGTTGGCACGAGCCTCTCTAGATCCAGACATTGTGTCCGTCGCCGCAAACACCGGGCCGAAATTCTATCCGTTTGATGCCGTCGCAAGCGCGGTCGAGTTGGAAACTGACCAGGTCTATCGAGTCACGCTCAAGGCAACAGGCACATCGAACGTCACAGTCAACGGTTACATTCCTAGTACCTCTGCCTTCCAGTCGGCATCTCCGTGGGGAGAGAACGCCGTTCGCACAACGCGAAACAATGCCGCAGGAGCTTGGACCGACAGCGTCAATGGATCAGTTCTTGCTATCGGACTTCTGATTGACGCTATCGACCCGATCAAGGGCGGGCCGGTCGACAGCGTGATGACGTGGGCGCCTATTCTGTTTAGTGAGGAGTGGTACTGATGACTTTCGTTGACTGGCCAGGAACTCCGTTTGCTCCGGCGTGGATTGGTTCCGCCGCGCCTACAGTTCCATCTCTACCCGGCGCTCTTACAGTACTGCTAGATGGTGCTGCAGATAAATGCGGTTGGGTCGTCGAAATTCCTAGAACAGGCAGTTTACAAAGAATCGCGTTCAGAATAAGTGCCGTAGCAAACAATCCCGATAACGGATTGCGCATTGCGTTTTATACTCTTTCGGCAGGACTACCCGACGTTGAAACACATTTTCGAATAATGCCAGGACCTTTCAGTGTCGGAGATTGGGTAACATCCAATATCATATCAAGCGATGGTAGCGATACCGGAGTCCTCAAATCCGTAACAAAGGGAGATACGGTAGTAGCTGTAGTTGGCATCGAAAGCTTTGTTGCCGGAGATAGCATAACTATAAATACGGGAGTCCAAGCAACATTTAATACTAGTCCAACCAAAGGCTTTCCTTATACCGTTCGAGATACCGGATCTGGATTGACTAAAGGAACAGGATTAGCAGAGGCCCAACTGGAAGTAGCCTTTCAATACAATGATGATGTTTGGTCCCCTGTTGTTGGTTGTAATCCGGTTTCCAGTATCCCAACAGCCATCACACTTACCTCCAGTTCGAATCCAATCGAAGCGGGTAATCAGTTCTCAGTCCCAGTTCCTATGCGATTAACGGGGTTTCAAGTTCTATTCTCGTTAACAAATGCAACTACATCAACATTCGACGCCAAGGTTTACGATCCAAATGGGGCAGTTGTGGCTACAAAGTCGGTTGGTGGGGGCGGCAACAATCTAGGTCAAGAAACGAACCTAGGACAAGCAGGACATTATTTGTTCTCAAATCGAGTTGAACTGAAGGCTTTCCCCGCAGTATATGAGTTGGCGATTTCTGGTACGGGAATCGGGAACGTAGTTCTATACCCTATAGCCTTCTCGACAATCGCATTTAAAAATGCGTCCCCTTTAGGAAGTGAGTATTCTAAATTCACTGCCGCTACCGTGGGAGGTGCACGGACCATCACCTCGACTCAACAAATCGTTCTTGTTCCGACCTTTGACGGAATTGATCCTATCAAAGGCGGCGAGAGCGTCGGCGCAGACTCGTGGAGCCCGGTCCTATTCGGCGAAGAGTGGTACTGAGATGGCGGTTGAGTTTGCCGGCTCGACCTACCTCCGCCGAGACACGAATCTGGTCGGGATCTCGAGCGGCAAGGAGTTCACGCTCTCATTGTGGATCAAAGCCGAGGACGGGCAGGGCGGGAACATCCTCGTCGGCGGCGGACCCGCGGGAGCGTCGCAGAAGATTTCCGTTGTACAAAACACGTCAAGCGGGACGTATTCGGTTCTGCTCCGTAACGCGGCGAACGCCATCATCTGGC
>JBOGOU010000497.1:0-23149 GCA_050748205.1 Pyrinomonadaceae bacterium
AGCTAGTGTAACCGAATTCTGTGAGTATTGTTAGGTTTTTTGTTGGGACGTACCACGTTTCGAATTCTGGAAGTGCACTCGAACATCTTCCAGAGAAATTCAGGGGAATTCTTCCCGGCCTGCAACGATGGTGTACAAACCAAGGGAAGCTGTTGTTGTGTGGCCCAGAACCTTTCAGCCTACACTGGCGGAGACATAGCCGCCGAGAAGTGCCAGCAGGATAAACCCGCCGACTATCAGCCGGTAGCCGATGAAGATCGCCGTTGAATGCGTTCTAAGAAAGCGGAGCAGAAACCAGATCGAGGCATATCCCACGAGACCTGAAACCAGGGTGGCCACCACGAGCGATCCGTAACTGCCCTGCGGCAGTTTGACCAGTGCTTCTCTGAGTTCCAGCAGGCCGCTGGCAGCGATGGCTGGGATTGAGAGCAGAAACGAAAACCTGGCGGCCGTCTCTCGCGTCTCTCCTGCGAACAATCCACCCATTATGGTCGACCCAGACCGACTTGATCCCGGAATCAGCGCGAGCACCTGAGCAAAGCCAACTGCCAAGGCGTCACGAATTGTTAGATCTTCCATCGAACGGTTTCGCTTGCCAATCAACTCAGCTATACCGAGCAGAATCGCGACGACAATCATCATCGTTGCAATCACCCAGAGGTTCTTCGTAAAAGTCCCCTCAATCTGCTTCTTGAAGAGAAAACCGACAATACCGACCGGAATTGAGCCGATGATGACCAGCCAACCAAGCCAGGCATCACGTGACAACCTGGCAGGTCGAGGCGTCTTCTCGGCCTGGTCGTAAGGGGCCGTTCGTGTGCCGCCGCGGAACAAAGCAATGTGGTCACGGACGAATGCTCTGGTAATGTCGGTTATGTCGCGAGCGAAATAGACAAGGACTGCCAATAAGGTTCCGAGTTGGATGACAGCAATAGTTGCTGTGGTCTGCTCGGCTTTGAGTGTGGTCCCAATGCCGTCATAGAGACCGACAGCTCGCGCTGCAAAAACCAGATGGGCCGTGGAGCTGATAGGGATGAATTCCGTCAAACCCTGGATGATGCCGAGTACGATTGCTTGGAAGAGAGTCATGCAGATTGTAGGTTTTTTGGGTCTTGGGTCTTTGGTCTTGGGCCTTTGAACTTTGAACTTTGGTCTTTGTACTTTGTGTTTGGACTAGGCTGCCGCGATATCCTATTTTCTGACCCGTGCACCACACAGAGTAACCACGTGGTAGGTAGAAAGTTCAAAGTTCAAAGGCCAAAGACCAATGATTGTAAGTCATTCCCGAAAAGAGTTGCGCCTGGAGAACCAGTCGTACATCGAGTTTGGCATGATCATTCCCAGACGAACAATGCTCGCCAACTGCCACGGAAAGGCGCACGACTTTCGGCGCTTCTCAATTGCTCGACAGATTTTGTCAACTGCGGTGTCAAGGTCCATAAGGAATGGCATCTGCGCATGACGACCGGCAGTCAAGGGGGTCTTTATGAAGCCAGGGTGAATTATCGTCACAGCGATACCTCTGGGCCTCAGGTCCAGCCGGAGGCTTTCAAAGAACGCCGAAACCGCCGCTTTGCTGGCGCAATAAGCCGCCGACTTTGGAAGACCTCGATAGGCCGCAAGACTCGAAATGACTACCAGGTGCCCGTGCCCTCCAGCTACCATCTCAGGCACCACGGCGGCAACGCTATTTGCGACACCAATCACGTTTACGTTGATAACACCGGCCACTTCACCGGCCCGTAACTCTGCCGCGTCGTTGGTCGATCCGATTCCCGCACTGGCAATCAGAACGTCAATCGGACCGAGCTCAGAACGCAAATGCTCCGCGGCAGCCCGGACAACAGCGCCGTTTTGAACATCGGCGGGCAAGGCGATCGCCTCGCCACCCAGCGATTTGATCTCTGCCACAATCTCCTGCAGCGCCTCAGCCCTTCGCGCAACCAAGCCAACTCTAGCGCTTCGTCTTGCCAGCTCAAGCGCAAGCCCACGCCCGATGCCTGACGAGGCGCCGGTGATCATTACGATCTTGTCTTGCCAGTAATTCAAGGCCGGCCCCGGTCTCGAGTTTCAGGTTGAGACTTTCGAGTGTCGAGTTGAGGTCAGAAACCTCTTTACTCAACAATAGCCTTAACAGAGCTCTTTTACATGTTCACTCAAAACACGCAACGCATTCCCCAGATCATTTTGCTTGATTAAGAGATGATCGCGCGAACTTGAAGAAATGGCGCCGATTGGAATTCCGCCCGCAGCCAAAATCTCAGTTACCCGGGCGAGATAGCCCACCACATTCCAGGGTAGTTCGATATCGAAGGTCACCAATCTAAACTCGCCCTCCACCTTCGCGTCGCGGACAATGTGACGTATGCGATGCCAATCCTCTTCCTCAAGGAGCAAAGTTACTTCTCGAGAGTCGCGAAAAATCAGAAAGAGCGAGTCAGAACGCGGACTGAGTTCCGGACTTTCCAACAGCCTGGCCCACTCCTGATGGCGCAGACCCACAAGTACGTGGGTAGCCGGTGCTACTTCGATCCGCGTTTCGCGCAGTAGATCGAAAACAGTCTGCTCGGCAAAAGTATCGGACATTCGAGATAGGAGTTAGGCTTTTGCTTTGCTGCTTACTCTAGCTATGTAAGTTACTAGACGTGCACAACCACTGGCATGATTACCGGGCGCGCGCCTGTGAGCTTTTGGATAAACCGCTTCAATTCCACTCGGATGTGTTCCTTGAGCAGGCTCTTGTCAGCAAGTGTCTCACGTGAAGCGCCCATGACAGCCGCAACAACGATCCGCTGTGCGTCTTTCACATTGCCATTTGTTGAATCGAAGCCGCGCACTCCCCGGGTGAGAATCTCGGGTTCACCTTGCAACTCACCAGTCACGGCATCGATGGTCACAACTAGCGTGCAGATGCCTTCGTAAGCGATTTGTTTGCGTTGGCGTACGGTCTCACTATCAATTTCCTCGAAGCCCGAGTCGTCGATGAAAGTGCGGCCAATGTCTCGTTTGTTCACAACCGCGGCGCGCTCACCATCGAGTTCGAGGACGTCACCATTCTCGATTAGGATGATGTTCTCTTCGGCGTATCCGAGATGGTTCTTGACAAACTCCTTGTGCCGAAACAGCATCCGGTATTCCCCATGAATCGGCACCACGAACTTCGGCCGCACGGCCTCGGTCATGATACGAATGTCCTCCTGCGAAGCGTGACCGCTGACGTGGACGAGGCGCCGTTTTTCTTCAATGATGTTTGCGCCTCTTTTGTAAATGAAGCCAATCATCCGCGAAATCGTGCGCTCGTTGCCGGGAATGATGCGCGCGGAAAGTACAACCGTATCGCCCTCTTCGATAGTCATTCCTTTGTAGCTCTGCGTGGCCATCTGCGAAAGAGCCGCTCTCGATTCACCTTGCGAACCGGTGACGAGAAATACAATCTCGTAGTCACGCATTTGCTTTGCTTGATTAAACGAAACCATCAAGCCGTCTGGGATATCGAGGTAGCCGAGACGATCTGCAATCTCGACATTCTTCTGCATTGACCGGCCCAGCACACAAACCTTGCGGTTAAACTGCTGCGCAGTATCTAAAACGATCTGGAGCCGATGAATTGAAGAAGCAAAGGCTGCAATAATGAGGCGGCCTTTGGCCTCAGCGAAAATCTCTTCAAAAGCCGGTATCACGGCCCGCTCTGAAGGTGTGCGCCCTGGCACCGTGGCATTGGTTGAATCGGAAAGCAACGCGAGCACACCTTCCTGCCCGTAGCGCCGGAAGGAACGAAGATCGATTGGCTCGCCAATTACCGGCGTCTCGTCAACTTTGTAGTCGCCGGTGTGAATGATTGTCCCGACCGGGGTCTTAATCGCCAGCGAAAAGCAATCAACGAGCGAATGCGACACGCGAATAAACTCGACTGTGAAGAGGCCAATATCGATGACATCGCGAGGCGCTACGCGATGGATAAGCGTGTCGTCCAACAGCTCGTGCTCTTCGAGTTTGCTTTCCGCCAGGCCGGCAGTGAAATGCGAGCAATAAACGGGAACGTTAAACTTTTTAAGAATGTAAGGGAGCGCGCCCAGATGATCTTCGTGGCCGTGCGTGAGAACTACTGCCGTGATGTGGTCGCGATACTCTTCAAGGAAGTCAAAGTCAGGGATGCAAACGTCTACGCCGTAGGCGGTCTCCTCGGGAAAGCCCATGCCGGCGTCGAGGATGAGCATTTCATCCTCGTAACGCACAGCCATACAATTCATCCCAAACTCGCCAATGCCACCGAGGGGGATGATCTCCAGAACATTAGTCATATCTGTCGTGAATTACCGTTGCAAAACAAGCACGGCAGTATAACATGTGTCCGCAAAGTGGCACGGGCGTCCCGCCCCTGAATGTTGGCTAAGCTCAAGATTCGCAGACTCACAATTGGCACGGGACATGTGGCACGGGCGTCCCCGCCCCTGAATGCCCTTGATTGGTGGATTCAAGTTTGAAGTGCAACAAATACCTTTGGCCGAAACGGCGCCGACTTGTTTTCTCAGTGCTCTCCGTGCCTCCGTGGTAAAAAAAAACCGTTATTCACCACGGAGACACGGGGCGCACTGAGAACAACGCTTCTCGATTTTCGCTAAAGTGGTCATCGATCCCCCAGTAGTGTTGTGTCAGAGGACGCAAACTTGTTGTTCCGAAAAACTTCTGTGAATCCGGTCAGAATCGCGGATCTCGCCAGGCCCAGCTTCAAGGCCAACCCGTATCCATTCTACGCTCAGTTGCGCACCGAAGTTCCAGTTTGCCCTACCACGCTGTTGCGACAACCCACCTGGCTGATCACTCGATACGACGACGTAGTTTGGGTGCTCAAGGATGAACGCTTCCTCAAAGACTGGCTTCCGAGAACCAGGTGGATTCATCGCCTCTCGGGACCCATCACGCGCCACATGCTCAACCAGGATGGCCCTCACCACACCCGCCTGCGCACACTAGTGCACAAGGCTTTCACGCCAAGCCTGGTGGAGCGCTTGCAAGAACGGATCCAAAGCGTTTGCGATGAACTGCTTGATGAACTAACGAGGAACGGCCGGCTCGACTTGATGAGTGGCTATGCGGTGCCGCTGCCGCTCACCATCATTGCGGAGTTGTTGGGAATCCCCGTAGCGGATCGCATCCGCTTCTATAACCTGGCGAGGAGTAGTCTCTCAGCGTCGAACATGATCGGCGTATTGCGATCCTTCCCGGATCAAAGGTTCATTGTTCGCCGTTTGCGCAAACTCATAGCCGAGCGCCGGCGAGAGCCACGCGAGGATTTGATAACCGCGCTGGTCCAGGTGAAAGAGGCTGGTGATAAACTGAGCGAACCAGAGCTGATTGGCATGATCAATTTGCTCCTCATTGCCGGCTACGAAACCACTGTGAATCTGATTGGAAGTGGGGCGCTCGCACTTCTCCAGCACCCCGAACAACGGGAATTGTTTATGCGGAATCCCGCTCTCGTGGACTCTGCGATTGAAGAACTGCTGCGCTACACGAGCCCGCTGGATGTCGCCTCACAGCGATTTGCCGGTGAGGATGTACGGCTTGATGCAGTGACAATTCCACAGGGACATTTGGTTATCGCGCTGTTGGGATCGGCAAATCACGACGAATCGCAATTTGCCCATCCAGAAAGGCTCGACATCACGCGTGACCCAAATCGCCACGTAGCCTTTGGTCAGGGGGTGCATTTCTGCATTGGGGCACCGCTCGCGCGTTTGGAAGGCCAGATCGCTTTGATGACCTTGTTTCGCCGCTTCCCGAACCTGCGTTTGACGCAAAAACCGGAGAACCTGCGCTGGCGCAAGAGCCTGATTGTTCGCGGACTGGAAGAGCTGCCCGTGGCTATGTGATGCGACGCTGGTGGGCTGAACTAGATACTAGGGAGACGACTAATGTGGGTAAAAGCAACTCCACCTCTTGGTACCTGTGGTCAGTTCTTGCTCCGCAAACAAGATTCTGCATTTTTGTTTCACAGAGTTCACATTTCTGTTTCATCAGTTGGATCCATTTATGGAGAATGCTTCGCCGCTTTCCCCCAATAGAATTGCAACTTAACCACAACGGTCATACAAACAATATGCGCTCGGAGACTGTTAACTTGCGCTCTCAATCCCGAAAAGGGAAAGACTATGAGCGCACAAGTCATCAGTTTTCCGCAATTAGAGGCACGGCAATTCTTGATGAGAGATGTAGCGCGGATTGCAGTGCCACAGAAAGAGAACTTGGCGGAGTGTCGCTTGCCTCCCGAATTCGTGTACCACGCACTGCTGTATATACCTCACCCGACACCAGAAGACCTTCTACGGGAGCGTTTCTTACTTGACTGCGACTAAGTAGTTCAAGCTTGAAGTTCAGATTCCTTTGGCCTCTGTATTGAGTTGACCTCTCTACTCCTGTTGGAACGACAGCATTTAACCCATCTCAAGTTAGGCCACCACTGCCAAGTCTGGAGCGTTGACGAGTCAGGATTTGCGGCTTACGATTCGGATTTGATCATGTTGATAATAGGAACGAATCGATTGGTCCACCGGATTTTATTGGACTTGGTATGGGCGATGAAATAAGCGGTCTACTATCCTCGGTTTCTTAAAGCTGTCGGTTTTTCCTTCGCCGTTGTGCCTGATTTACTTGTAAACCTCCTAAAGTTACCCTCGCTCGACTCCAAACTGGTTGAGATGGAGCGAGCGGGAGTTCTCATTCGACGCGCGCAGCCGTTTGAGATCAGCAAGATCCGTTCATTCGTCGAAGAGAATTTTTCGGCAGCCTGGGCGGACGAAATCTCAGTTGGTTTCGCCAACAAGCCGGTATCGATTTACATCGCTGATTTTGAGAAACAAATAGTCGGCTTCGCCGCTTATGAATGCACGCGCAAGACCTTCTTTGGGCCGACGGGTGTCGCTGCCAAAGCGCAGGGGCGGGGCATAGGTACGGCGCTGTTAATCGCTTCCCTTTGGGGCCTTCGGGAGCTCGGATATGTCTACGGCATCATTGGCGGTGTTGGACCGATTGAGTTCTATGACAAAGCGGTTGGCGCCGTAGTGATTCCTGACAGCGATCCCGGGATATATGGTGATCTTCGGTAAGAATTTCGGATTGCGAATTGCGAATTTCGGATTTGTTTCTGGCGTTAGTTGAGTGAAAACGCGATGAAGTCATTGTTCAAGACAAGTTCCAACGAAATTCGAAATTCGCAATCCGCAATTCGAAATTCCCAATCCCAAATCCGAAATTCTTGGCCGCTGCCGCCCGGACCGAAGGGCCACCCGATTCTCGGTGTGATGCCGGAATTCAATCGCGACACGCTCGGTTTCATTTCGCGCTGCCGGGATTACGGTGATGTTGTGCGCACGCGCTTTCTCTATGTTTCAGCTTACTTCCTTTATCACCCCGACGACATCGAATACGTGGTTTCAAGCAACGCCAAAAACTTCGTCAAGTCGATTTCCTTGCGCTCTAACTTCTTTCAACGACTGGTCGGCAATGGCCTGCTAACTAGCGAGGGTGAGGTCTGGAAGCGACAGCGGCGTTTGGCGCAACCGGCGTTTCACCGGCAACGCATTAGCGCCTACGGCGATGTGATGGTCGAATTTGCGCAACGAATGATTGCCACGTGGCGGGACGGAGAGGTCCGCGATATTCATCGCGATATGATGCGCCTCACGCTGGAGATAGTAGTGAGGACACTGTTTAATGCTGACGTTTCCGAGGATGCGGACAAGGTAGGTCGAGTTCTTTCCCGGATCGTGAAGCCATTTGCATCGCAAGCTACCCTCAAGTGGATTCTTAATAACCGTCTGCCTACGCCCGCGCACCGGCGCTTTCACGCAGAGGCCCAGGAGATAGACGATATCGTATATCGCATCATCGCCGAACGCCGGGCCAGTAGTCGCGATCAGGGTGATCTTCTGTCGATGCTGCTGGCGGCGCAGGACGAAGACGGTAGTCAAATGAACGACAAGCAACTCCGCGATGAAGTGATGACGTTGTTTCTTGCCGGCCATGAAACGACTGCCCTCACGCTCTCATGGATCTGGTACTTGCTGGCCCAAAATCCCGTCGTTGAGCAAAAGTTCCATGACGAACTGGATGAAGTGCTGGGCGGGCGACTGCCGACTATGGAAGATCTTCCGCGGCTCAAATACGCGGACTCGATTGCCCGCGAAGCAATGAGGCTGTATCCACCGGCGTATGGATTGGGACGCGAGGCAGTCGAGGAGTGTGAGATAGGCGGGTTCAGGGTGCCGCGCAAGACGCAGGTCTTCATGTTTCAGTGGGTCACTCAACGTGATGCGCGTTTTTTCCCGGAGCCCGATCTTTTTTACCCCGAGCGTTGGACCGACGAATTTGTAAGTCGCCTCCCAAAGTACGCCTACTTCCCTTTCGGCGGAGGACCCCGCTTCTGCATCGGCAACACGTTTGCGATGATGGAAATCGTGCTTGTGCTTGCGACGATGGCGCAGCGCTTCAAATTCTCGCTCGCGCCTGATCACAGAGTGACAATACTGCCCGCGATGTCCCTTCGACCGAAAGATGGGATCAAGGTGGTTGTCGAGCGTCGAAGCCAAAAAGTCATCACCCTTGCCGGATAACGTTGCTCGTTATACTCTAAGCATGTGATCAGAAGCTTCCGTTGTGTTGATACGCAAACATTGTTTGAGACTGGAAAATGCAAAAAGTTTTCAAGGATTGCAAAGATCGCGGTTCGCAAGTTAGCACAACTTGACGCAGCACAAACATTGGGGTTTCTGGGCTCTCCTCCTGGCAATCGCCTGGAAGTTCTGAAGGGCAAGCGAAAAGGGCAATACAGCATTCGAATAAACGATCAGTTTCGGGTTTGTTTCCGCTGGACGAACGAAGGCCCCGAAGACCTAGAGATTGTTGACTATCATTGAGGAAAACAGCGATGTTCAAAAGTGGTATGCGGCCGGTACATCCCGGCGAAGTGCTTCGCGAGGACTATTTGATTCCCCTGGGCCTGACCGCGAACGCCTTAGCTAAAGCGCTGAACGTTCCCGCCCCGCGCATTAATGACATTGTGCGTGAGAAGCGGGGCGTCAGCGCGGACACGGCGATGAGGCTGGCTCGCTATTTTGGCGGAGACGCGCGGTCTTGGCTCAACTTGCAAGCCGCGTATGACCTGCGCGTTGCTGAGATCCAGAACGCCAAGCGCATTGAGCGCGAAATATCTCCGGCGGCTGCTTAAGTATCGGCTCTGTGTGTCCGGCGGAAGAGTTGATTGAAGACTGAAGATGTGGGAAGACTCAATAGATTGCCTAGAGGCGCGGCACAACAGATTTCGGTAAAACACGTGCAACTAACGGAGCTCGATCTGACCAATTTCCGATCTTTCTCGAAAGGAACTATATCCTTCGAGCCGAGGTATCTGCGCTTGAGGAGACGCATCGAATCATTCTCGAGATCGAAAACGTTCTATCGACCTCTTGGTATCACAAGTACTTGTCGGACAATGACATCAAACCAGAATCCTGGCGACCTAGGTTGATACAGATCCTTCGTGACTTCCGCTTCGATCCGACTGTTTTTAGCGACGCACGGTCTTGGCACAATCACGTCAAGTCCATCATGGCGCGCAATGTAACGCCAGCGGATGGAATCTCAATATCGAAGAAACTTAAATGGAATGCGGATATCGAGACACTGCTCTCGATCGCGCCAACAGGAAGTGCGATGGCCCGAACCATTCATTCCGTGAAGGGTCTGGAATTTCCAGCTGTTTGCGTCGTAACCACGGCAGCTACGCTTAAAGGAATTCTAGACTTCTTAGAGACTGGAACACCGATGGAAAAGGCTGAAGATGCTCGTGAGCTGTATGTCGCGGCTTCCAGAGCTCAGAAGCTCTTGGTGTTTGCGTCTCCCAGGACTCAAGCAGACCGGTTTGTCTCACACCTTCGCAAACAGGGTGCGGAGGTAACACTAACCGAGATCTAAGATGGCTTAACGCTGATGGGATTTGTGTCGGTGCGGAAAAGGCAGAACTCTTACTCGAGCGACCTGGCTATACTTGCCCATTCCTCGAGCGTGAGTGTTTCCGCGCGCCGCTGAAGATCAACTTCAGCCTGACAAACGAGGTTGCTTGCACCTCCATGGCTCTCGACTAATTCTGCAAGCGGCAAAGATGCGTTTCGCAGATTGTTCAGGATCGTCTTTCGTCGCTGCGCAAATCCTGCGCTAACCACCTGCCACAACAAACTCTCGTCTTTGACTGCCACAGGCGAACGCAGCCGAACCGCGAGACGGATCACGCTGCTCCAGACTTTCGGTGCGGGACGAAACGAGCCAGGCGCTACATCAAACAACCTTTCAGTCTCGCAGTAAGCCTCCACGAAGACCGACAAATAGCCCCGATCTTTTGATCCGGGCGATGCAGTGATGCGATCAACGACTTCGCGCTGCAACATGAGAACCATTTCGGTCAAACAATGTCGCTGCTCAATTAAGCGCTGAAGTATTGCCGTGGAAATATTGTAGGGAAGATTCGCTACGACACGTGCTTGTTTCGCAGGGACGATTTCAGCACAAAACTGTGTGTTGAGCGCGTCGTCGTGAACCAGTTTGAGGTTCTCGCTCTCAGCGAATCTCTCCTGAAGCGGCTGGATCAACCGGCGGTCAAACTCAATAGCCACAACCGAACCCGCCGCCTCGACTAGTCGTGCAGTCAGTGCACCACCGCCTGGCCCTATTTCAATGATTGTTTCGTCTGACTTCGGCTGTAGCGCTTGAATAATGCGATCAGCCACGCGGGCGTCGCTGAGAAAGTGTTGACCAAGGCGCTTTAAGGGACGAGCGAGACCGGGAGATGGGGAGACGCGGAGACGCCGAGACGCGGTGACGGGGAGCCGATCGCCGTGTCTCCGTGTCCCCATGTCTCCGCTTCCCCGCGTCCCCGTGTCTTTGGACTTCATTCATTACTCGCGGCCGGATAACCGGTGATTTCAAAATCACTTCCCCGCTGAACAACGTCGACATCTACCAGCCGCAGCGCATCGTTAATTCTGTCGACGCCTTTTCCGCCGACAGCGGTTGGGGATTCTCGGCCTCCTACAATCAAGGGCGCCATGAAGAACGTGACTTTGTTGACAAGATCGGCTTCCAGCAAATTGCCGGCAATGCTCGCCCCGCCTTCGACCAGCACGCTTTGCAATTCACGCCGTCCCAGTTGTTCGAGCACAGAAAGCAAGTCACGTCCGTTCGAGGGGTCGAGAACGACCTCTACTCTTTGCGATTCCAGAGCGGCAATCTTCGTTTTGTCTGAGCCTGCTCCCGCAAACACAACCACCGGGGCCTGCTCTGCTGTTCGCGCCAATTCGGATTCGGTTGAGAGTTGTAAACTTTCGTCAAGTACGACACGGGCAAGTGGTCTTCGTCTCGGGCGACCGGATCTATCCGTCAGCAAAGGGTTGTCAGAGACTGCCGTGCCCGCGCCAACAAGTATTGCGTCATATTCATGACGCAGCTGATGTACGCGAGTTCGTGCTGCGGCGCCGGTGATCCAACGCGAATCTCCCGTACGCGTCGCAATCTTGCCGTCTAAAGACGTGGCCATTTTCAGATGCACGAAGGGCCGGCCAGTCTTCGTGAAATGAAGGTACTTCTCGTTGAGTCGCGACGCCTCGCGAGCCATTAAGCCACTGCAGACTTCAATGCCCGCTAAACGCAGGTGTTCAAACCCTCTCCCGGAAACCTTCGGGTTCGGATCATCTATAGGAGCGACTACTCTTCTGATCCCGGCGGCGATCAAAGCATCTGTACAAGGATGTGTACGACCATGATGGGCGTGCGGCTCGAGCGATACATAAGCGGTGGCTCCTTTCGCTTTCGCTCCTGCTTGTTCAAGCGCGAGCGTCTCCGCGTGCTTCACATCTTCGTAAACGTAAAAGCCTTCTCCCACTATCTCGCCTGAGGCCACTATCACGCATCCCACCAGTGGTCCCGGGCTCACACGGGCAACGCCTTCCGCGGCCAGCTCAAGGGCACGAGCCATCATGATCCGGTCCGTGTCGCTCAATTCGCCAAGTGCTCCGGAGGCTTTTGCTGTGGTTTGTCGCACGCTCACCTATTCAAATAGACCGTTCACGTAAAGCTCGGGATCAAAGACAACGAGATCGTCAACTTTCTCTCCGATGCCGGCATAACGGATAGGCAGATTAAGCTCATTTGCGATAGCTACCGCAATGCCACCTTTTGCCGTGCCGTCAAGCTTGGTCAGGACTATTCCGGTAACCCCCGCCACCTTCAAGAACTGGCGCGCCTGCTCGAGTCCGTTTTGGCCCGTTACCGCATCCACCACAAGCAGTGTTTCGTGAGGAGCACCTTCAACTTCCTTTCCCGCTACGCGCTTCATCTTCTCCAACTCTGCCATGAGGTTTGATTTGTTGTGCAGTCGCCCGGCTGTATCCACTATTAAAACATCTGAATTTCGCGCTTTGGCAGCTTTCAGTGAATCGAATAGTACTGCCGCCGGATCAGTTCCCTGCTTCTGCTGTATCAAAGGAACGCCCGTGCGTTGCGCCCAAATCGCCAACTGATCCGACGCAGCCGCTCGGAACGTATCCGCGGCGCAGATCAAGACGTCGTTTCCTTCCGCCTTGATACGCTGAGCAAGTTTGCCGATCGTCGTGGTTTTGCCGACGCCGTTTACTCCCACTACCATCATCACATAAGGAACCACGTCGTCAGGAACGCTTGTTTCAGAGGCAACACCCTGATCTTCCGAAGCTCGCAGGATTCTCAGCAGTTCATTTTTTATTGCTTGTTTAAGCGCGTCGAGATCATTGATCTGTTTCCTTGCAATTCCGCGTCTGACGGTTTCGAGAATGTGTTGGGTTGTCGCAACACCAATGTCAGCGGCAATCAGGGCCTCTTCCAGCTCATCGAGCAGGTTTTCATCGATCTGCTTCAGACCCTGGAAGACTGTATCGAGACGCTCCGAAAGCGTTTCGCGCGTTGCCGCCACCGCCCGTCGGAAACGGGCCGAAAACTCCTGCTCGAGCGCCGCCTCTTGCGCCTGCAGCTCCTCCATCGAGAGATTGAGTCCCAGGATGGACGTAGCAAATGGCGAACGGGTAGGAACTGGCTTCTGCTGGCTTCCAGGAGCGAGCTCTTCAGAGGCCGGCGCGAAGTCTGGTGGTTTTTCAACTGGTCCGGCTCTCTCCTTCTGTGGTTCAACGCTGAATGGAGTTGGACCGGCGCCGGTCACCGCTGGCTCCAGCAACGGTGCTGGTTCTCCCGGCGGCGAGACTTCATCAACCGAGGCCACCTGCTGCGGTTGGTCCGTTGGCGGTGTGGTTACGTCGCGAGGTCTCTCGCTGGTCGGTGGTTCGTTAAGGCCCAGCGTTACAAACTGGTCCTTGGCTTTGCGTCTCCAAAAAAGTCCCATGAAATTGTTCCGATTGCCCTTAGTGTCAGCAGAGTTGGGTTAACCGAAGTCTTTAATTATAAGCGCAACAGCCGCGTCCTCACAAAAGGACGCGGCTGCAGACTGATCTGAGATCTGAAATTTGAGATCTCAAATACTCTAGAAGGTCTCTCGGGTGATTAGCCAACCGAAAGAGGCTCAGGCTCTGGTTCTCCGGTCAGTTCTGCTGAAACTTCAGTAGGTTTCGTTTCCGGTGACGTTCGCTTCTTGAGGCGCACCGAACCTGGCCGAATTTGACCGTCATTGCAAGCTTCGGTGAAAGCCGCAACCACCTGCTCGTCGTACCGGGTTCCAACAAAGCTCTGAATCCGGGCCACCGCATCTTCAAACTTCATGGCGCGTTGGTAAGGCCTGTCGGTGGTCATTGCATCGAAGGTGTCTGCGACTGCCACGATTCTACCCATCAAAGGTATTTCGTCGCCCTTGAGGCCTTGAGGATAGCCCTGCCCGTTAATCATCTCATGATGCATGTACATGCCTGGAAGGAACTCTTTAATGGCGGGAATCTGTGACATGATCTTGTAACCCTTTTGCGGATGCTGCTTCATTATCTCGTATTCTTCATCTGTCAGAGCAGCAGGCTTCTTCAAAATCTTGTCGTCGATTCCGATCTTGCCAACGTCGTGCAGCAGAGCACTGATTCTGATCTTCTCACACTCGTCTTCCGATAAATCCAGCCGCTGTGCAATGGCCACCGAGACTCTCGACACACGCTCAGAATGGCCGCGCGTGTATGGATCCTTGCCGTCAATCGCCGCAGCCAGGGCCTTCACCGTTCCCAGAAACAATTGCCTGTTCTCTTCAACGGAGCACTGAAGATCCTGAATGAATCGTTCGATTTGGTCTGTCATCAGATTGAATGAACTGCCAAGGTCGCCGAGCTCAGTTTTGCTCCGAATATCGATGCGCTGAGAAAAATCGCCTGACGCAATACGATGTGCACCGGCAGCCAACTCTTGCACCGGCTGAGTTAGTTTCTTTGCGAAGAAATAGCCGATGGCAATTGTCAAGAGTCCCGCCACTAAGCTTATCCAGAGCGTTTGCCAGCGCATGTCTTTGACAGACGCGAGCGCAGCTGCCTCATCCTGAATGGCTATCACTCCGAGTCGAGAGGTCTTGTCCAGTTCCGCCGTGGCATAGGAACCGAGCATCTCCACTTTGCGGCCATCGCGTAGACCTGTGAAAGGCGCCAGAGCCGATTGAACTTGGGCACCAGACTCTAGCCAATCCTGTACGACCTTCAGGTCGGTCATAGGCTTTGCGGAGAAGGCCACACTCGCCTCCGGATGGGCCACCGCTCGTCCGTTCTGGTCAACAACAAAAACCACTGGTAACCCAGCATCCAGCAGTTCACGCTCACCCTTAGAAGTAACCTCCTGAACGGCTTCAAAGACCTCCTGGAAGGAGACAATAGCAACCACAGCGGCAACCACATCCTGATTCTCGCCAATTACCGGCGCGGCAACGGTAAGGGCCATTTCCTGTCCGGAGCGAATGATCTGTGGCCGGCTCACCACCAGGCCCCGACCGTTCATTTTCGCAAGCACTTCACTGACGCGCTGATCCACCTCCTCACGCTTAATGACGTCCGGTTGAAATGCTCGATGCAGTTCTCCCTCCACCGGCCAGATTGCGAGGGCGATTAAATTCGGGTCTTCCTGAAGTGTCTTTTGTAACCTCGAATCATATCCAGAATCATTCAGGGAACTAATTCTGCCGGAGATTTCAAAGGCCCTGGCCAAACCCGACACAACGTCTCGATATCGCTGCCCGTAGAGCTCAATTTGCCTGGCCTTGTCTTGCACCAATTGGGCTTGATAACGTCCTTCCACTGAGCGCAGCTCCTGCGCGCTCCGACTCGAGAGGAGAGTGCCCGCAAAGACCAGCGGCAGTAAGCCAACCAGTAAAAGGACACCCAGGACTATGTAGAGGAGGCGAATTCGCCTAACATTCTCAAGCATTTATCTGTAGGTCAGCTCAGAAGATCGCGGTGGTTTTCAGGAAGGTCGCAGGCCGAATAGCGTTTCGGCCGAAATATTATCGTTGAGCCGACGCATGTGTGTCAACGAGTTTTACCGCAGTTTAACTCATTGTTCGGTAGGAATTTATCGATCAGGCAAGGGTAAACGGTAATCACGCTCTGGGTCCCTGCTAGAATGGGCTCGGCGTTTGAAGGAGATTCGCCGGACACCGTTAGCCGCTCGAGGCTGCCGTAAGCCCGGATTGCCATGTCCGGTTTTATCGACCTAATCGCCCCCTCGCGCGTCTAAACAGACGAGTGCAAAGCCTACTCTGCGCTCGACTTAAGAAATCGAACGCTGGGCGCGTGACCACTGGAACCACAACAGATGGAAACTGCTAGGAGCGACGAGCAGATCGTAGAGCGCGCTCTGACAGGGGACGCTGAGGCCTTCGGTGAGATCGTTCACCGGTGGGAGCGAAAGGTCTTTGCGCTCGCCTACGGGATGCTTGGCCGAGAGGAAGATGCACGTGATGCTACTCAGGAAACCTTCCTTGCCGCCTTCCGGAACTTACGCGGTTTCCGCGGTGAGTCGAGAGTTTCCTCCTGGTTGCATCGGATAGCCGTAAACCAATGCATCACCCGCCAGCGCCGGGCAAAGGTGAGAAACGAGGCAGCGCTTGAAGACGAGGAAGACCGTCATGCAGCAAGCTTTTGCGCTCCACTTGACCTCTCACCGGCGAGAGTAGCGGAGGGACGGGAAAGCAGCCTGGCGGTGAGGCGAGCTGTGAGCAGCCTTCCGGTTGAGTTACGACAGGTTGTTGTGATGAAGGAATTTGAAGAACTTACTTTTCGAGAGATAGCTGACGCTTTGGATTTACCTTTGAGTACCGTCAAGAGCCGTCTTTACACGGCAATGCGACAGTTGCAGATGCGGCTGCAGAAATTCGGAAACGAAGCCGCGTGAGATTAGGAGAGCAGATGGAAGAGAGATCTAGTGCCCCAATTTGTGAACGTGGAAACGACCTCGTCGCGTTTCTATATGGCGAAATTGATCAAAGCGACGCGCCCGACTTTGAGCGTCACCTGAAGAGTTGCGTCGAGTGTAAACGCGAACTCAACGCATTTCGAGAGATTCGAGAGTCAATTGTTGCCTGGCGTGACGAATCGTTGAGTCTTGCTCCGGCGCCGGCAGTTGCTTTTAGCGAGGCTGCCGATTCGCCTACGCTCAGACCAGTGGTGAGAAGGCGTTCGGCGATGGCCGCTATCCGTCAGTTCTTTGATCTCTCACCCCTTTGGATGAAGGGCGCGGTGGCGTTTGCTTCGGTATTGTTCTGCGCGTTGGCGGTTTTGGCCGTCGCTCGACTCTTCGATAGGCAGCATCCTGTCGTAGCTAATGGCGAGAAGCTCTACACGGAGAGTGACGTTGCGAAAAAAGTCGATGAAGCGGTGCAATCAACGCTGCGGGATCTCAACGCCAATAGGAAAGACACTTCCGCTCCCCCTGATGAAGCTACCGGTCCCAAACCACGAACTGAGGGGAGAGCTCCTGATCATTCCAGCGAGATTGCTAATGATGGTCCCAAGGCTCGACGTCCGTTGACAAAGTCAGAGCGGGAGCAATTAGCTGCTGATCTGAGGTTGATCTCGCCTAAGAACGAGACAGACCTCGATCTTCTGGGCGACCGACTCAATCAATAGCTCAAACATCAAGCGCTGGCTTTTTTCGACGAGTCGTGATCAGAATGTTGCATGAGGAATTTATGAGGACTATCAAAAGAACAGTCTTAACTTTGCTTGCAGTAACTTGTGTGGTTATCGCGACTCCCCCGGCTCGTTGCCTCGGACAACAGGAGCCTGACACACCACAGCGCCCCCCTGCTGAGGACCCTATTCGCGAATTGAATCTAAGTCCAGAACAGCGTGAGAGAATTCGCGCGATCCGGGAACAGCTGAAAGAGGAGCGAGCGGCAATTGGTCAACGTCTTAAGGAAGCCAACGAAGCCCTCGACGAGGCGCTCGATGCCGACCCTCCGGACGAAGCGCTCCTGGAACAACGTATGCGCGACTTGACAGCGGCTCAGGCTGCGTCAATGCGTCTGCGCGTGTTGAGCGAAATCAGGATCAGGCGGGTGCTAACTCCGGATCAACGGCGCACATGGCTCTTCTTACGTCAGAACGCGAAGAACATGAGAAGGGAAAGACAGCGTGAAAATATCCGCCGGCAGGACCTGCCGGCTCAGCGCAATAGTCTGGGGCCCCTATTTCCCAGACGCGGTGGTGCTCAGCGACGGACGCGGCCCTGAGCCACTTAAGCCCAGCCACGACTTCCAAAATCACGAGCCGGTCAAGGCGTTGCCTGACCGGCTTTTCCTATTCAGGCAGCAACCAAAGTAGCTTTCGTCACATATTGAACGGTTTCCAAACTTGACGCATTGCTCACAATTTGCGCATGATAGGCCGCTCTTTCAGACGGATCCGTCGTATTTAGAGACACAAGGCATCGTTTCCGTGGTCCTGCGATCTGCACGGCCTGCCAGTCTCCATTCCGCGGACGATCATCAAAAGCGAAAGGGTCTACGCGCGGTTTAAGGCCGGCTCCCATCCACCATCGATGAACTTAGCTACGCGGGCTCTGCTCGAACTGCAAGAGACGACGTTGCTGGCGGCCCGCGCCGCTCGCGGCCTATTTAAACGTCCGCGCTACCTCCAGGAAACGATCGATCAGATGGACGTTATCGGCGTGGGCTCTTTGACCATAATCCTGCTCACCGGATTTTTTACCGGCGGCGTCCTGACACTTCAGACGTTTCCCACGCTACAGTTCTACGGGGCACAGTCGCAGACTGGACGGCTGGTGGCAATCTCCCTGGTGCGCGAGCTTGGGCCAGTACTAACGGCGCTCATGGTTACAGGTCGCGTAGGCTCGGCTATCGCCGCCGAACTGGGTTCAATGACGGTTTCCCAGCAAATCGACGCCATGCGCGCCCTGGGCACCGATCCTGTAAAGAAGCTGGTGACCCCACGCCTAATCGCTTTAATTGTGACCTTGCCGCTACTGACGGTCATCGCAGACGTCGTCGGCATCGGCGGTGGGGGGCTCGTCGCAACGAGTCTTTTCGGTCTTTCAATGAGCCAATTTTGGGTCTCGGTTCGTGACGGCATCACAACGGATGATATTATTGGGGGCGTAATCAAACCGATTTGCTTCGCGCTGATCATTGGAACGATTGCCTGTTACAAAGGATTGAATACTGATGGAGGCACGGTCGGTGTCGGCCGGGCAACCACACGCGCGGTGGTCACGGCGTCGATAGTCGTCATCATCGCTGACTTTTTCCTGGCTCGAGCGCTCCAGTTTCTTCTCGGAGTGCAGACCGTCTAGCAGGGCCTGAGGGGCTATGAGTTTTCAAATCAGAGAAAGAGATCTTTCCGCTGGACCGATAAGCGACCGCGCCGCGGAATCTACGTTTGCTGAGATCGATAGTAAAGACCGCGCCACCCCGGCGATCGAATTTCGCGACGTCTTTCTTTCCTTTGACGATCGAACAGTCCTGAAGGGTCTCAGCTTCAAGGTAATGAAGGGTGAAACCAAGATTATCCTGGGCGGCTCCGGCGGAGGCAAGTCAACAATAATCAAACTCGTTCTCGGCCTGCTAAAACCTGATTCGGGTCGCGTATTCGTGGACGGCGAAGATATTACTGACTATGACGAAGTACAGATGATGACCGTGCGCAAGAAGATTGGCATGGTTTTTCAGGAAGGCGCTCTTTTTGACTCCCTTTCCGTGTATGACAACGTTGCCTACCGGCTGCATGAGCAAGGTGTGCCAGAAGAAGAAGTGGAGCCAGAAGTGCGCCGGATGCTTCGTTTCGTCAATCTTGAGGACGCCATCGACAAGATGCCGGCGGAACTCTCAGGCGGCATGCGGCGTCGAGTCGGGATCGCGCGCGCGCTCATCGGAGATCCTAAGATAGTTCTATTTGACGAGCCGACAGCGGGTCTTGATCCTCCTACAGCTCGAACCATTTGCGAACTGGCAATGAAGTTGCGAGACCTTGAAGACGTATCGTCTATTTTCGTCACCCACGAGATGAATAACCTCGAATACCTCTGTTCCGAATATGCGGTAGTTAACGAAAACGGAGCTGTGATATTCGAGCGCGAAGGCGAACGTCTTTGTCTGATTAATAGCAAGGTAATGATGATGCGTGAGGGGAATATTATCTTCAGCGGTACTGACGAAAGCCTGCGCAGGGCTGAAGATCCTTACATTCAAAAGTTTTTGCGCGGACACTGACAAGTCGTGATGAGCTATAAGTGATAAGGAGATGCCATGCCACGATCAAAGAAGACCGTCTCATTTAAGGAATTGCGAGTTGGGATTCTCGTGTTGGGGTCGATAGCGGTTTTGATTTTTCTGATTCTCAACGCATCGGGAGACATCAATCCTTTCAGCAAAAAGCTGCATTTGAAGGCCCGCTTTCTTGATGCAAACGGCTTGCGTGAGGGGTCGGAAGTTCGTCTCGCTGGAGTTCGTGTCGGCAAGATTGAACAGATTACGCTGCTGCCCCCTTCAGAAGTGCCCAATGCACCCAGGGTGGAAGCGCTAATGACAATAGATTCCACTATTGATGGGCGGCCGGCTAACGAGAGAATTCGAACAGACTCGACCGCTCAGCAGGGCTCGCCAAGTCTCCTCGGTAACGAAATGCTGATTAACATCACGCCTGGAACGGCCGTTGGCCAGCCCGTTAAAGATTACGCAATTCTCCCCTCGTCCTCGTCGAACACGGTAAACGACTTTGCTACGTCGGGCACGGATCTGGCCCAGCGGCTTAGTAAGTTGTCTGATGAAATCAACGGCATCGTACGCGATGTGAAGGAAGGCAAAGGAACGGTAGGGCGCCTGTTCTCCGACGAAGCTCTCTACAACAACCTCAACGCAACGATTCGAGAGACTGAGGATGTGATGCGGCAGATACGGTCGGGCGACGGCTCGGCGGGTCGCTTTATTAACGATCCGGCACTCTATAATAATGCCAACGAGATCACGCTCCAGTTGCGGAAGATTGCGGAGGATTTGCGAGCAGGACGCGGTACAGCGGGAAAACTTCTGACGGACGACGAGCTTTACACTCGGATCAATCGCACTGCCGATCGTCTTGATCGTTCTGTTGATCAGATCAACTTAATGATCACGGAAATTAATGCCGGCCGCGGTACACTCGGAAAACTTATCAAGGACGAACAGATCTACAATGACGCCCGAGCAGCAATTGCCAGGTTTAATACAACCGCGGAAAGAATCGACAACGTGGTGTCGGCGGCTCAGCGCGGCGAGGGCACGGTGGGCAAACTTCTAACCGACGAAGCTCTCTATTCAAACATCAACCAGCTCTCATCGGAAAGCGTAAAACTGCTCTACGACTTCCGCCAGAATCCAAAGAAGTATCTGACGGTCAAGTTTGAGCTGTTCTAGCGCTGCTACGGGGTCCAGTTTCCCAGAAGGCGCCTCAGGGCTACGAGCTGGCCGACGTGATAGGCATTGTGATCGGCAACCAGTAGCAACTCGCGCAGGTAGGTCTGACCACTACCGTGCGGGATCTTAGCAAAGAGATCGCACGTCGGGTCTGTGGCAAGCTGTTTGAGCTGCTCGCGATCGGCGCGGAAGCCGGCGATGCTCTTCTTCCACGCGTCTTCGGTAGGCGGCGCGGGAGTCTTTGGCCAGTAGTCTTCGAACTTCGGCTCTGCGTAGTTCGAGTTGCGGCAGAAATCAAGAATGTCGCGCTGGCAGATCCGGAGATGTTCGACCAACTGCCACAGTGAGTGTGGTAGTCCTTCGGGCTGCACACCGCGAATCTTCGCAGGCACGTCCTCAACTGCGGAATCAAAACTAGCGTGAGCATCCTCCCAATCGAGAATCTTCGCCAGCATTCGCCTCAGTTCGTTGTTATGGTCCACTGTCCTTAACCCAAAGAATTTTCAGCCACAGATGAACACGCATGAACAGAGATCAGATCAAAGCTTTAACAACTCAATCCGGTTCAGATCTGTGTTATCAGCGTTCATCTGTGGCTTATTAGATCTTGCTACACCGCTATGCTCGCTTCGTGTAAAGATCAACAACGCGTTCAATCGACCGGCGACAAACCGCACAGAACGATGTGGTACGCGTGAACATGATGCAATTTACCTCCGGACGGTAATAACCCTTAGCCTCATAAATTGCGCCCTCAAACGCTCCGACCTTGCCAAAGTATTTCTCTTTGGCGAAGAAACCCTTTTCAAACTCGAGTACTTCACGGAAAAGCGCCTCCATCTCTTCTTCCGGGCGGCCTTCGCTGCGTATTTGACTCCTCTTCCTCTGATACTCACGAGAGTACTTTTCAAAAGTCTCCTTGTCCCACGGCGTTGGAATCGGTGTTCCGGGACTGACCAGATCCTTCCATTTCAATTTCTTTGGATCAAGCAGGGCTGTTGCATTGGGTTCCCAGGGTTCGACGCGCTCGGTAGCAGGCGCATAGGCAACGGGAGACGTGTAGTACTCGTCGGCGAGACCAGCGAAGTGATGTCCAAATTCGTGTACAAATATGTAGGGCGCCTGGTTGCTGTCGCTGGCCACGGTGCTGTAAAGACCGAAGATTCCGCCACCTCCGTAGGTCCGGTTATTCGCCAGAATCTCGACAAACTCATAAGGGGCGAAGGAAGCGATCTCGCGAAACGCGCGGTTATCAAATGTTAGTACGTAACGCTCCGACCCAAACGCATCATAGGTAGTTCCCAAAGGTGATTGGCGGTAAATCCTGTTTGACGGTCTGGAGATTCCAGACTCCAGCGCCGTCGGACAGATCGCCCAGACGTTAAAGTCGCGGCGACGCTCCTTGAACGGCGAAGTTGCGAACAACACATCAAGCAGACGACGAGCATCAGACTCAAACTTTTTCAGCTCGGACGACTGATAGCCATCCCCGAGGATGAGAAAGTCGACCTTCGTCGCCGGATCACCATTCTTCTCCAGCTCGATCACCCGCCCGGGTGATGGAGGCTGAGCGCGATTGATGAAGATATCTTCGGGATCGACCGTTAAGGACCAGATTTCCCGGAAGGCATTGCTTGCGTCCCGCTTCTTCAGAACTACTTGCACCGGCGCTTGCGGCGCGGGAAATCGCAGCGATTCATGAAAGGTGCGGTTTGCCTTCTTCGCTTCGTCGGTTGTCTCCCATTCGCCATAAATGGAGGCAAAGCCGCGTGAATATACAATTCGGTTCGTACTACGATCAATAACCTCGAATAAATATTTGCCCAGATTGGTATGATCGACTGGCTGATACGGATTGCCTGGCCACGGTAGAGGCTCGATTACGAGTCTATCGAGACTAAATAGCTCCTGTGTTGCGTTTCCCGTGTGGTAGTAGTCCAAACGCATCGTAGCAGAAGCTCCAAGGGATACGCCGGCAAGAGCAAAGAGTAGGACCAGGAGTTTTGGCGCTACGATGACGAGTCTAAATATAGCTTTAAATGATTGTCGCTTGATCATTTGTAGATACGCTCCTCGTCGCCTGGCGACGGAGAAAACAAGACTTACCGTCCAACCTATGGAACCGAGGTTCTTTGTAGAGAACGGCCAGTCATCCAGGGGATAATTATTAGCATTGAATAGGCGATCCATACCGTCAGCGAAACAAAATAGCTGAAACCTGTTTGCAGCAGAAAGACCAGTATCAAC
>JBOGOU010000498.1:0-11458 GCA_050748205.1 Pyrinomonadaceae bacterium
AGGCGACAGCATAAAGCCTGGGGCGTAAGCCCCAGGTAAGCGAAACACAAAACAGGCAGAGCCCGCGAAAGCGGGCGACAGCGAAACGCTACAATCCGAACTCTGAATAATGCCGCACCGCTGCAACCATCGCTCTGTCGCCCGCGTCCGCGGGCTCTGGATTCTTTTGGCTTCCTAACCTGGGGTTCCGCTGCGCTTCACGCCAGGCTTTATGCTGCCGCCATTTCCTTTCCGAACTTTTGGAGACGCTACACCGGCAATTCGGAGACGCTACATTGGCAATTTGTTGGAAAACAACTGTGGGGACTCTGCGCTGATATTAGGTGTCACCGAGTAACGAGGCTATCGGAAAGGGCCAATGTTTTTGCGCCGATTACACTCCATAACACTCAGCGACAGAGGCCTCAGTCGAACTGCAAAACCTTTATTCACCGGTTCGATTCCGATCGCCGCCTCCAATCCCAACAACAATTTGCGTCCGAACACACAATACAAGCGGATTGGCGCATAAGGTTCAGCATGATGATTTTTTAAAAAAGAATTTTCGGGCAGAGATGGCCTATTAGTGGCTAACATCTTCCACGACTCTCACTGTAATGGGCCCACTGCCCGTTATGCTCGCATCGATAAGCCCATCATGTCCGATGTGTAAAGCCGCTACAGCTCAGGAACTTTTGGGTTTTCCTGCCTACTGTTCTTATTGAGGAATGTTATGAACGCGCCAGCGGACACAAATGCCGTTATCGCTCCGATCAGAAGTCCAGTAATGAATCTAGTTGTCACACTATCCTCGCCGAACCGGCTTGTTTACCGAAGACTTGGTCCGTAGCTCCTTGTAGTGACTAATTAAAGTCTCGATTAAATCGAGCCTTGCTCGCGCACGCAAATGACTAAGGGTTATTCGAGCTATGACCTCAGTAATCTCTCCAGCCTGAGTCTCCAGCAGAGATGTAGGGAATTCCGCTTCGATCAATCGCTCTTTAAGATCGTCTAGTGAGCCGCCCTCCTTTGCCGGACGCTCCCGCCGACTTCGATTAAGTGCGTCAATTGCCGAACGCAGGCACTCTACTGCGACCGCGGCGTTGGAAGCCGCGTAGAGCCGAGCTAGCGTGAAGTACCAGTACGGCATTTCGAGGCTGGCGCTGGATGATGCATTTAGCCCCTTACGGCCGTCCCCTAAGAGTTCTGTGCGTGTCTGATCGAAAGCCCCTAGAGGAAGCTTCTCGGCAAGCAGGATCTTTGTAAATGGTCGCAAGCTCTCTGGGACGCCTTTCAGCACCTGTTCCATAGCAACCAGATCGCCCGTATTCAAGTACTCAAGTGCCAACGCTACTGCAGAGTCGCGCCGCCATGTGTCCCACATGCCGATTACCGTTTTCTCGTCCGTACTCATCTTGTCCAGGATCTGAATGGCTCGTTGTAGCTCTTTTTGGCGCATCGCTAATTGCGCGGCTCGGCCCAGGAGTATCGCCCGTTGGTGAGGTGGTGTATCAAGAGCATCGGCCAAGGCCAGTAAGTCGTTAACAGATTGCGGTCTGGAGCGATCTAACTGAGACCCAACGGGTGGGGGCTTGCCTTCCTGACAGTTTCTTATCAGTTGTCGCACTAGCGGTGCTTGCTCCGATTGCAATTGATCGAATTGAGCAATAACTGGCGCTACCAGCCAAACAGCAGAACCACAATCGGAGGCTTCGCGATTCGCCAGCATGGCCGCTCTCCGCTGGAGGTTTTGCGCAAGCAGCTGAAGAATGCGCACACGGATTAGCTCAGGCGGAAGCAGATTCGGGACGTTGCCAACCGTCAATTCTGGAAAAGCCGCATACCGCAGCGCATTAACAAAATCATCGTTAAAGCTGCCAGATGCTACGGCAATTGCTTGATTAAAGAGTTGATCTGCTGCGGCTGGATCGCGGGACCTCAATTCAAACAGCAAGGTGTGGAATGTTGGGGGCTGCCCTGATCTTAACGCGAGTGCGCCAATCTGAAGCGCTCGCTTGGAATCAAAGGCGGCCACTGAAACCGCAAGTGAGATCAACGCTTCAGCGTTTGCCGACTGTTCGGTCGAGGCTACCGTTTTTTGACCGTCACCCAGTACTTTCACCAGTCGATCGCCAAGGCGTGATTCCATAGGAGCGATCAGCAGTAACAGTAATCTAGTTGTTGAGAGGCGGGTATTCCGTTCAGCCGGGTTTTCGGCAGGAGGTGCCAGTTCGACCAACGCAGTTGCTTGAGTCATCCATTTCCTGGCAACCTCCTGATGTACATCCCACCAGACACGTCCTAGTTGGGCAAAAACGACAGCACGTTCCATTGTCGTCAGAGAGTTGTCATCTCTGAGTAGATCGTCGGTAAGCGACTGAGCTCGAAAGAGCCAGGCGTTTTCCGGTTTGTCAGGTAGTTGTGCAGATGCAGAAAAGACACAAATACACATCAGCACAACCGTGAAGCAGTGTAGCAGAAGACAGATGTCGGCAGTTCTAGGATTCAGCGACAAGTGAGTGCATGAAATATATCAGTTTGAAGGGAAAAACGAAATCGTAATTTAAGCGATGTGGGCAGGCGATATACAAAACCTTTATTCATCGGTTCGATTCCGATCGCCGCCTCCAAATCTCATCACAAGAGAGTAGTCTTGCCGATCACGCGTGTTCGCACGCGCCCATGCTTCAGAAACCGCGCGCCCAGCCGCGACGTCATCGACGACGAGGATCAATTGGTGATCATGGTCGCTCTAGAGTACCTCAATGTTAACGCCAGCCTCGGCCATTCGCCGCGAGATCGTTAGATCCTTCATGGTCGTCTCCTTTCAGGACTTTGTCAGTCAAACCGCGACGCCTTAGTATGTCCCTATCTTTCTGTGTGGGCGAACTGTGAACCATATTAGAGGAGCGATTCTATGGAATTTCCTTTGACCCCATTGGAATTTGCGCGTCGTACCCGAAAACTGTATCCGGAACGCGAGGCTGTAGTTGATGGTGACTTGCGGCTGACCTACGAAGAATTCTTCGATCGCTGTGATCGCTGGTCGACCGCCTTGCTGGCACTCGGTGTGCGACGGGGTGATCGCGTCGCCTACGTCGCACCAAACACTCATGCCCTATTGGAGTCTTTTTACGCCATTCCTCAAATTGGCGCCGTCCTGGTGCCCGTTAACTACAGGCTGACGCCGGACGACTTCGCTTATCTCATTAACCATAGCGGCGCGCGGGTTGTGTGCGCGCACTCCGACTACCTGGATGCCGTTGACAGCATTCGCTCGCAGTTACCCAACGTTGGTTCATTCGTTGCACTCGAAGGGGCAAAACCTGATTGGCTGGATTACGAGGGTCTTCTTGACGCAGCGCCGAGAGATTTTAAACGTCCGGTCATTACGGAAACAGATCTAATAACCATCAATTACACCAGCGGCACCACATCGAAGCCGAAAGGCGTGATGATTACTCATCGCAATGCTTACGTTAACGTGGTGGGCACGCTCATTCATTACCCCGTTACGCTTGCGGATCGCTATCTCTGGACGCTGCCAATGTTTCATGCTAATGGCTGGACGTTCGTATGGACTGTTACGGCTGGCGGCGGCACTCATATCTGCCTGCGGAAGGTCGCGCCGATTGCAATCTTCGAGCTTGTGAAACAGGAGTCTGTAACTATGCTTTGTGCCGCTCCGACAGTCTTGATCGGCATAGCTAGTGGTCCGGAGGAACTCAGACGCGAGACGCGCCGTGGAGTCCGCATCTTGACGGCGGGCGCTCCTCCCGCCGCAGCAACTATCGAGCGAATCGAGGTTGAACTTGGATGGGTGATTACTCAAGCATACGGGCTGACCGAGACATCTCCATTCATCACGATCTGTGAACCCAGACCAGAACACGAAGGGCTCTCTTGCAAGGAAAGCGCTGTCATCAAAGCTTGCCAGGGAGTAGAGCTGGTAACATCGGGCGAGCTCCTGGTAGTTGATGAAGAGGGACAGGAGATCCCGCATGATGGCCAAACGCTCGGTGAAATCGTCGTGCGCGGGAACTCTGTCATGAAGGGTTATTTTCAAGACCTGGAAGCAACAGCCGAAGTCATGCGAGACGGCTGGTTTCATACCGGAGATGCAGCAGTGGTCCATCCAAATGGATACGCTGAGATTCGCGACCGCCTGAAAGATGTGATCATTAGCGGCGGTGAGAACATCTCTTCAGTAGAAGTTGAAGGAGTATTGCTGCGTCACCCAGCCGTTCAAGAGGTCGCGATCGTAGGGCTTCCTCATGAGCGCTGGGGCGAGGCGCCGCACGCGTTTGTTATTTTGAAAACAGGCGCTGCGACCACCGAAGGAGAGTTGCGAGAGTTCGCTCGTAACAACCTTGCGCATTTTAAGGCCCCGCAAAGCATTACATTTCTGCCCGAGCTTCCAAAAACCGCCACAGGTAAGATCCAGAAATACATTCTCCGGGGGGGACCAGGGATTTCGAAACTGTGAGGACCGAACCCGTGATACTCACGAGTAAGGAGCTACCGCTCAGCGGCTGAATAAACACACATGAGGTACGAGGAACTGTTAGTTCCCAAGACTCCGACCAAGCTGATCCTTGCGATTTTCTTCTCCTACCAATTCCTCGGTCCGCTCTTCCAGGATTGCCTCACGCACTATGAGACGATCGGAAGCGGGAAGGTTCAGGTACTCTCGTATGAGCGGATGGTCAATTTCTTTGGTCTCGACCTTCTGTGCGAACGCCAGGAGGATTAGGCCGGCAACGTAGAGAGTGAGTGTGAAGAACGAGATGTAACTAGTGGCCGTGGCAAACGTGGGCGCATCCAATGTGCCCAGCGACACGCCTTGCAACAGCGCTCCTGCAATTCGCTTTAGCCATCCTCCCTCTGAACTATAAAGACTGGCGAGCAACATATGTTTGAGGACGAACGCAGTCCCAAACAAAATCGTGAGACTGCGCAACAATCTGCGCGCATCAAAAGATGAAAATTGATTGTTCCAGAGCGTCCAGAGGAAAAAGAACGAGAACAACCAGTGCAGCAAGCCTCGCTCAGGCAACACAGAGTTGAAGGCCTGGGCGGACGCGAAAAAGAGCGCGAGGAGGATCCAGATGTTCGAGACATTCCGAAGTGGCGACTGGTCGCTCCGCAGCAATTGGTGAAGGTTAACAAGACCACCACGCAGGAAGAGCAACATTAACAGGACGGCCAATAAGAGCGTCACCAGCGGCGGGCCAATGAAGATGAAGTTGTGGTCCTCGGCAGATACCCGCAGACCGCCCAGCAACGCCACTGTCAGAAAGATCAGCGGCAACACAAGGTAGTCGATTAGCGCACGATTGCTTGAGCGATTGTTGGCGGTCATCGTCTCCTTAGCTCACTACACATCCGATGGTTACTTCCGTGTGCGCAGAACCTTTAATGGATTGACGTCGCTCCAACTTCGTTCCAGACCTTGTTCCAGTTCGGCTTTCAACTCAGCCGCGGTATGCATCCGCAAGTTCGGATCGTCAATCCTAAGCGGGCTTCCGCCGGCTAGAGTGATGGCACGAGTGGCAGCCTCCAGACCTCGTCGAAACAAATCCTGATCATAATAGAATCGGCCCCAGCCTTCGCGGTAGAACGAGTAGGCGATGTAAAACTGCGTCCGCGCGTCAGCTTGCGCCGGATCGGCACGCTGCCATTCGTCGCGCGCCGCGCGAAAGTGGTCGCCGCGAAATAGGGCGAGCCCGGAATTAAACTGTTCCTCGTTGATCTGGTAAGTTCCTGCCGCGACCTCCGCACCCGTTGCGGCTTCCTGGAAGGTGCGCGGTTCCGTCGCGTAAATCCAGATGATGAGTACAGCGTAACCGACAGTTAAAGCGAGACCCATACCTTGAATAGCTTTTGGTTGCATTGTTTGATTGAACCTAGAGGATGGTTGAGGTTGGTGTCAATGCACTGCGTCACTCATCGCCAGATGGTTTGGAGCGCAACCGCTTGATTTGTGATTTGCGCGCCTTCTCTTCGAGCGTGCGATTCTTTGCGCTTTGCGGAATACGCGTAGGAATGCGCCTGGCAGGACGGTGATTCATTTGTTCGATTCTGCGACGCAGCTTCTGCAGACAAATTGCTTTGTTCCGGTGCTGGCTGCGTTCTTGCTGTGAGGCGACGGTGATGCCTGAAGGTAGGTGTCTAAGACGCACTGCACTCTCAGTCTTATTGACGTGCTGCCCTCCGGGTCCGCTGGAACGAAAGGTTTCTATCTCGCATTCTCGCAGCAGGTCTTCGTCTGTTTCCGGCAGTTTGACCATGCTGGTTCTACGCCTGGCGGGATGCGCATTGAATTAACCACTCAAACTTTGACAATTTGCAGGTCAGGAAGGTGGGCTTGCCCCCGCTCAACTTTGGTGCGCCTTCACCTCAGAAGAAATCACTCAAGCTTGAAAGTCTGCTGTGACCCTTGAATGCTGTTCCTATCTTGACGACCGAGAACGGTGGACGTGAGTGGAAACGCGTGGCGGTGAGTTCCTTACCTGTTGCTCTTGAGAATGAAGGCGCATTTGCAGCCAGCGGCACCAACATTGCGGTGTTTGGGAAGACTCACGCGTGGATTGGTACGGGCGCCGCTCGGAAGGCACGCGTGCTGCGCACATCCGACCGAGGCCGCACCTGGAAGATCTCGGAAACGCCACTTATCGCGGGCGCGTCAGCAGGTATCTTCTCGGTCGCCTTCCGCGACGCCAGGCATGGCATTGTTGTGGGTGGTGACTACACAAAAGAGAATGAGGCTGTCGACAATCTCGCCATGACAAGCGACGGCGGCGTCACCTGGAAACTCGTGAATGGTCTTTCAGGTTTTCGCTCGGTGGTAGCGTATCTGCCAGGAGCCAAGACGCCGACGCTGGTAGCTATTGGTCCAGCCGGCACAGACTATTCCACGGATGATGGTCGAACGTGGAAACAGCTGAAGGGTCCGGGGTTTGATACGCTGAGCTTTGCGCGCGGCCGATTTGGCGGTGGGAGCGTAGGCTGGGCCGCGGGAGCACACGGGAGCATTGGTAAGTTGGTGTTCGGGCTGAACACAAGGACATAACCCGGTCTCTGCCTCCCTCTTGATCTAAACTGGGTAATCTGGGTAATCTGCGGATTATTTCTTCAATCCGAAATCCGAAATTATCTTTATGAGCACTGAACCAAACAAAGTTATCTATTCGATGGTCGGCGTCAGTAAGTTTTACGACAAGAAGGTCGTGCTAAAGGACATCTATCTCTCCTATTTCTATGGCGCGAAAATTGGTGTCATTGGTCTAAACGGCTCAGGGAAGTCGTCGTTGCTGCGCATACTCGCGGGTGTAGACAAGGATTTCAACGGCGAAACGCACATTTCGCCCGGTTTCACAGTCGGACATCTCGAGCAGGAACCGCTGATCGACGATTCGCGAACGGTGCGGGAAGTTGTTGCGGAGGCCGTGCAAGAGACAACCGATCTGCTGAAAGAGTTTGAAGAGATTAATGCGAAGTTTGGCGAGGAAATGTCAGACGACGAGATGACGGCGCTACTCGAACGACAAGGCCAGGTGCAGGAGAAGCTGGACCAGCTCGATGCGTGGGATCTGGACTCGCGCCTGGAGATGGCCATGGATGCGCTCAGGTGTCCGCCACCAGACACGACGGTGAAGATCTTGTCTGGCGGCGAACGCCGGCGGGTGGCGCTGTGCCGGTTGCTCTTACAGAAGCCCGACATACTTCTACTTGATGAACCGACCAACCACCTTGACGCTGAGTCAGTTGCCTGGCTCGAGCACCATCTGCAGAGTTATCCGGGAACCATCATCGCCGTCACTCACGATCGATATTTCCTGGATAACGTGGCGGGTTGGATTCTGGAACTCGATCGAGGGGCGGGGATTCCCTGGAAAGGTAATTACACGTCCTGGCTGGAACAGAAACAGGAACGTTTGCGACGCGAAGAAAAGTCTGAAAGCGAGAGACAAAGGACTTTACAGCGCGAGCTTGAGTGGATCCGCATGTCGCCGAAGGCGCGTCACGCAAAAGGTAAGGCCCGGATCAACTCCTATGAAGCATTACTAGGGCAGGAATCTGAAAAGCGCCGTGAGGACTTAGAGATTCACATTCCTCCGGGACCGCGGCTGGGCAACGTCGTGATTGAAGCCAATGGGGTGACCAAGGCCTACGGTGATCGCCTGCTGGTCGAGGACATGACTTTCAAGCTGCCGCCAGGAGGGATTGTCGGCGTGATTGGTCCCAACGGCGCCGGTAAGACGACGTTGTTTCGCATGATCACAGGTCAGGACGAACCTGACACCGGTAGTGTAAGGATCGGAGAAACGGCGGTGTTGGCTTACGTTGACCAGAGCCGCACACTGGATCCGAAGAAATCGATCTGGGAAGAGATAACCGGAGGCTCGGATTTATTAAGGCTCGGCGCTCGAGAGGTCAACTCTCGGGCCTACGTCGCAAGGTTCAATTTTTCAGGTTCAGATCAACAGAAGAAGGTCGGCATGTTGTCGGGTGGCGAACGCAATCGAGTGCATCTGGCGAAGATGTTGAAAGAAGGCGCCAACGTTTTATTGCTCGACGAACCGACAAACGACCTGGACGTCAATACCCTGCGCGCGCTGGAGGAGGCATTGGAGAACTTCGCTGGTTGCGCGGTGGTGATCTCTCACGACAGGTGGTTTCTAGATCGCATCGCCACGCATATCCTGGCATTCGAAGGTGACAGCAAGGTCACTTGGTTTGAAGGGAACTACTCGGAATACGAAATGGATAGGAAGGCGCGGCTGGGAGCCGCGGCTGAGCAGCCGCATCGCATTAAGTATCGACAATTGACGCGCGGCTAATCAAAATATTATGTAGATTGGATACCCACAGCACGCTGAGCGCCTGACCTCTCGTTCTCCACCGGCCACTTCTGGCATCTGAAATCTAGATCGAAGTCCAAGTTGACTGCCAATCGCGTCACCGACTAGAACTCAACCGCCAAGACGCCAAGAGCGCCAAAAAGATTCAAACTGAAAAGATAAGAAGAGCCGGGGTCAGCAGATTTTCTTGGCCCAGTCTTTTCCTGGTGTCCTTAGCGTCTTGGCGGTTTACTTCCATTTTCCTGGGCTGGCACTACCGCGATTGGCATTTGTCTCGTACAATCCCCGACCGCGTACCCAATCAAGCATCTCCCAGGAGGCTCTGAATGGAAAACAAACTTAAAGTCCTCTCCCTCGCATTCATTCTCACCGTTGCGCCGCTGGCCCAATTGGTCCGAGCACAAGGGCCGGCAAGCGATGTTGAACAGACCGCAAAAATCAAGTCAGAGGTAACCAAACGGGTAAGCAAGAACAAGACGCATGTAAAGATCAAATTGAAAGATGGCTCTGAATTGAAGGCTCGCATCACTCAAGCCGGCGAGAACGGATTTACAGTCACTGACGACAAGACAGGCAAACAGATTGAAGTGGCTTACAGCGACGTCGCCGCAGTCAAAGGTCGCAGCTTGAGCACCGGCTTGAAGATCGGAATAATATTGGCTGTAGCCGTGGTTGCTTTGGCGGTCATTGGCATTGCGGCCGTAAAGAGCATCGATCCGTTTGGTGGCGGAATTCGCTAACGCTCGCGGTTCCGTAATTGAGCGGGGCTCTTCGGGCTGAGTGCTCGGAGGCCTTGCCTCAAAAGTGACGAGTTGCTGCCGTCTCGGCTTTGCCGCCGGATGTGAAGCGCGGGCTCTGCCCCGCCATAAGCAAGCTTTATTAAGTTTGGGCTCGGCCCTCGGTGCGAGCTTTGCCCCAATACTTAAGGACTAAGTCCGCACCAGGGGCACAGCCCAAAGCTTTGCGGCTGACCATCCGGCGGGGCAGAGCCCGCGCCTCACATCCGGCGGCAAGCCGAGACGGCAGCGGCTCGTGACTTTTGAGGCAAAGCACTGCTCGGATCCATTGGCTACTGCAAATGGTCTTGGTTGAGCGCTCCGGTTTGCGTTGAATTCTCCGTGCACTCCGTGCCTCCGTGGTGAATAACGGTTTTTTTTACCACGGAGACACGGAGAACACTGAGAAGCAAACAATTCGGCGCCGTGTCAGCCAAAAATAATCGTTGCACTTCAAACTTGAATCCACCAATGTCAAATGAAAAATGAAAGATGGAAAATGAAATCAGGTCGCCGTCTCCCAAAGCGACGAACAGTCGACGCTCCCACAAACGATAACGATCGTAAACCCTCAGCCGCCCGAAAGAACCTCGCAAGTCTCTTCGCCAAAACAAACCGCGGGCTGTTGTTGGACATTGTGGTTTTTGTGGCGAATCTTTTTTTGATGCAATGGCTGACAAGACTCTTTATAGATCTCTTCGGGCAAGTATCGGCCGAAAACCCGCTTGCCCAGCTCATGCTCGGCTTTACTGCCCTCGGAATGTGGACCTTGCCTGTTATTGGAGCGGTTTCGAAGCGCTGGCACTTTCACCAGAGACTGAAGGCAGAAGGAAAGACGATTGAGTCGGGAGAGACAAAGCTCGCGGGGTGTTTGTTCAACCCGATCTTCTACTTTTGTTTGAACCTGGTGATCATGTCGGCGGTTCTTACCGGCTTAGGCGAACAGATTTTCGGAAAGGCTCTCCTTAGGAACGGGGCGATTTTCATTCCCGTTATAGTCGCTGGTCTGCTCCTCACCATCGGTCAAACCTACCTGATCTATCAATACTTTACGGCGCCCAAAAGCCCACCTCGCTCGGAGTTCCTGCGCTCTCCGGAAAGCGAGACCCTGGGCGATCTCTGCCTCTTTCTCAACATGATTCTGTTTCAGGTGGCCTGGAACCTGCTGACGTTTGCGCAATTGGGCCGCGTTTCGGGCTTTGGGGAATTTGCGGGCAGGCTCTTCTTCCTGTGCTTCATTGCCTTGCTGATTTATTTTCCACCGCGCATGTTCTATCTGGCAGAAGATATCAACCGTCCGCGAACGTGGCTGACGATGTTGCTTGCCAATTCGCCCGTGATCCTGCGGGTCCTTTTTGGGGGAGAGTAGGCGGGGCTCAGGCGGAAAGCGGTGGTGGACTCCTTTAACGAGTCTGCAGGACACCCAAGGGGCTGAGCAATTGCGAGGTGGAAAAGTCCTTTTGAGAACCAATACTTCGTCTTTGCGACAATAGTTCGGTGAATTCTTTGACCGAGAGGGCCTCGCTGAATAGGAACCCCTGCACCTCATCACATTGCAACTCCCGCAAAAACTCGAGCTGCTCCTGGGTTTCTACCCCTTCAGCGATGACATTCATTTTCAAGGCGTGAGCGAGCGTTATTATCGCGCTTACTATGGCGGCGTCGTCCGTGTCGGTATTGATGTCATTCACGAAAGATTGATCAATTTTCAGCGTATCAATCGGAAAGTGTTTCAAATAGTTGAGCGAAGAATAACCGGTTCCAAAGTCATCGATCGAAATCTGAACGCCCATGGCCTTCAACTCATTAAGTTTTAAGATCGCTTGATCGGGATCTTTC
>JBOGOU010000499.1:0-11380 GCA_050748205.1 Pyrinomonadaceae bacterium
CTCCGTGCCTACCATAATTTCGGATGTGCGAGCGGCCAGTCGTATGCAGCACAGGGCCTACGCTGCAATTGACAATTCGGGTTTGAATGCGGAGTCGTAGTTCAGTTGGTTAGAACGCCGGCCTGTCACGTCGGAGGTCGCGGGTTCGAGTCCCGTCGGCTCCGCCAGTTTTTTGGCGGAAAGAGAAATGGGTACAGAGTAAAGATTTGCTCTGTACCCATTCTTGTTTTTCTCTGAGCGCCCCTACAATATGATTCAAATGATCCCTGTTGCAGAAGCCATTCGCATCGTCAGAGATCAGACTCTCCGGCTCCCGCCTGAAACTGTGTCACTCGAGGATGCTCTGCGTCGATTTCTTGCCCAGGACATCATTGCCGATTCAGATCTGCCGCCATTCGATCGCTCTCAAATGGATGGCTACGCTCTGCGCGCCGCTGAAACTCAACAAGCCATTCCGGAAGCTCCGGTACGTTTGCGCATCGTTGGCGAGTCTGCGGCGGGTGTGGGGTGGCACAGTGAAATGCAGGCAGGCCAGGCAGTGCGGATCATGACCGGGGCGCCCGTTCCAGTCGGGGCAGACAGCGTGCAGCAGGTTGAGCTAACGCGCGAACAGGATGGAGGCTCGATGGTTGAGATTCTGCAGCCTGTCCCGCAGGGCCGGTCCATTGTCAGGCGCGGAAGTGAGATCAAAGCAGGCGAGATAGTGCTGCGGGCCGGTGAACATATCAACGCTGCGATGATGGCGGTGCTTGCCTCTTTTGGTTATGCGGAGCTCCAGGTGGGTCAGCGACCAAGAGTCGCCGTGTTGGCCACGGGCAGCGAACTGGTCCCGGTCAAAGAGAACCCTGGTCGAGACCAAATCCGCGATTCGAATAACTATTCAATTAGTGCCTATGCCGACTTGGCGGGCGCACTCGTTCAGCGCCTGCCACTCGCGGGAGATGATACGACTTTACTGAAGAGCCAATTTGCCATGGCCGCCGAAAATGCCGACATCGTGGTCTCTTCAGGTGGTGTGTCGATGGGCGTTTATGACTTCACAAAGACTGCGCTCAAAGAACTCGGCGCCGAAATTTTCTTCGAGCGTGTTAGCTTACGGCCAGGCAAACCAACTGTCTTTGCCCGACTCCCAAACGGTGTACTTGTATTTGGCCTCCCCGGCAATCCTGTCTCTGTTTCCGTAACCTTCAATCTATTTGCCCGGACAGCTCTCCTCGCAATGCAGGGATCGAGAGAGCCGGCTATGAAAGAGGAATCGGCGGTACTTGCAAGGGCGGTGAAAGGATCAATTGAGCGCGAGAGCTATCTACCAAGCCAGATAAGAACAAATGAGGAGGGCTGCCTTGTGGCCGAGCCACTAAAGTGGGGCGGGTCTTCGGATTTCGTAGCTTTTGCGCAGACCACCGCATTAATTATCGTGCCGGAAGGAACGAAAAAACTGGAGAGCGGCTCGACGGTGAAGCTCGTGCGACTGCCTGGGTGATTGTCAGTTTGTCTGCTTGACTCCGAGGAAACGTAGCACTGCTTCCAGTGCACGAAAGAACTTGATCTTGTTCAAGAGCGGATTGAGCCAACCGTTGGTGATGCAGTAATGCATATTGAACGGCTTGGTATGGTGCTCTTGATGGTGTAATGGCTCCAGCACCAGCCGTTTGCGTTGTAACCACGCAACAAAGCCGGAAGACTTCTCCTGATGCGCCCACTTGTGGAACTGGTTTGTTGCCACAGTTGCCGCGGTCATTAGCGTCAGGCACAAGATCGCAAATGCCAACCACGCCGGCACTGGCCAGCGCCAGAGCACATATAGAGATATTGAAAGGACTGGAACGGCAAGAATGCAGACGTTCCCCACTGTCGTCACCAGATCATGCGTACAAATGTCGCGTGGGTAGATGTGATGAAGGCGAAAAGGTTTGATCAGGCTCTGCCCGACGATTGGAGTATCCTCGGAGAAATATGTATCAGCAGTCCAATGCACCAATCCCGACACAAAGTCACCGAGCAGCAATGACAGAGGAATAGCCAAAGCTGCCAGCCACAGCCAGTCGAGTTCGTAGAGCCGAACAAGCGTGAGGTGCAGATTGAGAACAAATAGCCCGGGGAAAATATAGGACGTCGAATGCTCTAAAAAAGCATGGAATGGAGAGGAGTGCTCTTCGACGCCGCTGTATCCCGAATTTGGCTTTGCTTCAGGAACGGCTTCAACAAGTGGAGACTCAGTTTCGTTGGTTCCTGCAATCGAGGGCGGCGCTGACTCAAGTGTGGCCTCAAGTCCGAGCGAGCCCGTATTTCTAAGGAATGCTGACATGCGTCTCTTGACCGTTCCTTGAGTCTCTTTTTATACGAGGTTATACGAGGACTGCCCCATGACCGGATTTTCCGGTGGAGATTATTCTGTTATGCTGCGGAAAACGCAATAGTCATTTTGCACATTGTGATCAAAAAGCAAAGCCAAGGCCCGCGCTTAGACCAGCCGGTTACGGTTCAAGGCGCCGGATTGTGTAATTACGAACGATATTTGAACTCCATGAGTTCAATATGAAAGAGTTATCGCATCTGGACGAACACGGCCGGTTACGCATGGTCGATACCACCGCTAAGCCTGCTACTTCGCGGCGCGCCATCGCCTCCGCACGAGTTCGTATGTCCTCCGACGCGGTGGCCGCCCTCGAGGATCGTCGCACGCCTAAAGGCGATCCGTTGGAGGCAGCGCGCCTAGCCGGCATTATGGGGGCCAAAAAGACCGCGGATCTCATTCCACTCTGCCACCCACTTCCGTTGACCCATATAGACGTTCGTGCACATCTAGAACAGGATGGTGTTTACCTGGAAGCAGAGGTGTCCACGAACGCGCAAACCGGGGTCGAGATGGAGGCCTTAACCGCTGTGGCAATCGCGGCGCTTACCGTATATGACATGTGCAAAGCTCTGGACAAAGGGATAGTGATTTCCGACGTGCAGCTCGAGAGCAAAACCGGAGGAAAATCGGGCGATTATCAGAGAGAATAGGCCGTTTTCTGAGCGGAATGGAACCTCACCCTTTTGTTTGACGTTTAACTCGACGAAACTAAGTCTGCGCTCCCTGGACTAGAATCACCGAAAAGAATAGACGAAGGGTAAGTTACTGGAGACAGGAAAGATGAGATTAAGAATTTCCCAGAATGCACGTCCGCAAGCAATGACGTTGCTCGTGGCGGCTGCTATTTCAGTTATCCTCTGGTTTATCCCGTTCGCCGAAGTACTGACCTACCCCTTCCGAATCTTCGTCACGTTTATCCATGAGGGTGGACACGCTATGGCAGCCTTGGTGACGGGCAACTCCGTCGGCAGCCTGAGCGTGGCGATGAATGCGAGTGGCGAAACCTACACAACGCAGGGTGGACTGCTATCGCAAACACTGGTTGCCAGCGCGGGCTACCTTGGTTCAATGGCCTATGGTGCTTTACTTTTGGTCCTGATTCGAAAAGCAGTTGCCGCCCGCATTGTATTACTTGGTTCCGCCGGGTTGATATTCGCGCTTACTATGATTTTCGGGCTCTTAAAACCAATCGTTTCATGGGGCGCGCTCTCAGGTATCCCCTTCACATTCCTCGCCGGAACACTGCTTTCAGTCGGCCTGGTTGCGGTGGCTAAATTTGCCAGCGCGAGAGTGGCTACTTTCTTTGTCAGCTTTCTCGCGGTCCAGTGTGTCTTAAATGCGCTCCTCGATTTGAAAACCGTTTTCTTTCTTTCTTCACCATTCGCCCCGAGTGTACCCACCGACGCGGTTAACATGGCCAATGCCACGGGCGTTCCCGCATTCTTCTGGGCGGTTCTTTGGATCGCAATTGGGCTGGGAATCCTGGCTTTGGCAATGCGGATCTACGTTGTCACGCGCGATTCACGCGTTCAACCTGATCTTCCGTTTGAAGAGGCAGGAGAGGTCTAGGATAAGGAATCGGACGACGGCTGACAGGCTAGCAAATGAACTCAAAGCTGACCCATCACTAACCTCGGATACATCTTCCGTCTCTTTCTTCGTTCTCTAGAATTTGATGCGGTAACGTCCCGTGATGCTTCTTCCCGGTCCATCCACTCCCCAGCTAACGTTGCGGTAGAAGTGGTCGCCTATATTCTCAAAGTCTACAGAGAATTCAGACCTCTCACTAAGACGAAAACCTCCGCGCAAGTTGAACAACCCGTAGCCAGGGAGCGCTGAAAACAGTGGCGCCGACTGCGCAGTGCCAAGCACACGGTTCTGCACCTGCGCCAGAGTTTCGCCGGTGGCTATCAGGATGCCACCGGCTGATCCGCACCCCGTTGGTCCAGGCGTTGTCAAGCCGTGCACGCAGGCTCCCCGGCGGAAAAAGTTCTGAATGTTGGTCCGGCTGCGTGTGGCGCCAGTGCGCCGATCGCCGAGATCGAGGGTGGAGAGTCTTGACTGGCGGGCAGCCAGAGTCGTGTAAGCCTCAATCCAGTAGCGTCGTTCGCTGGGCGAGTAACGAAGTGACAGGAACCCGGTTGGTGGAGGTGTGCCGCCTTCAATATTCGGTGGCAGACCGGTTTGCTTATCCTCAGCTCGGATATAGGTGAAATTGCCGTGGAATGCCCAATGTCTGTTGATGTCGGCCCTAAGATAGTATTCCAAACCCCAGAGACGTGCGTCGGTGAAGTTTGTGCGTATGAGCACGGGCGCGGCTGAAAGGGGCACAAAGACTGCCCCGCTTGGAAGCTGATTAGTAATCTGCTGATCGCCGAGAAACCTGCCAACAGCTCCCGGAGGCAGGATCAGCGTTTGCTTGACGATTGCATCATTGATGTCTATCAAAAAGCCCGTCAATTCCGTCTCAACGCGCGTGCGACGCAGTCGGAAGCCGAAATCGAAGTTGTTGCTGACTTCCGAACGTTGCTTTTGCACAGGGATGCCTGTCGTCACGGCTCGATCGTCAGCAGTCGTGCCGATCGTGCCGCCTAGCGCACTTGAACTCGCAAAGTCTGCTTCAAAGCCGTCGCCTGTAAGGCCGAGCGTCCCCAGATCAGTGATATTCGGCGCGCGAAATCCACGACTGTAATTGAATACGAGGCTGAATCCTTTAACCGGAGTCACAGTCGCACCAAAACGTCCTGAGAAGTCGCCAACGCGAAGGCTGTCATCCGGCCACAGCGGAGGAGTCACAGGGCTATTCGCCGCCCTGGATCTGTAAGACGCAACACTGTAGCGCACTGCCCCACTCAACCTCAGCCTTTCCGGCACCACATCAAATATGTCCTGCAAGTAGACGCCAGAGATCAGATAGCGAGCGCGGTGCGGTACGCGTGGGCGCGACGGAACATCAACAAGCGTTACCGGGTTGAGGGTGTGAGCAGGTGCTTTCACCCGTTCATGATAGGTGTCACCACCCACAAGGAAGGTGTTGGTGCGCGTCAACTGCTTGTCAAGGTAGAAACTGAAACCAGTCGAGGTGGTTCGTTCATATTGGTGAGTGATGTCGCCGAACGGATTTCCCTGCCCGCCTTGATTGCGGCGTTCCTCACGCTGGCTGTTGATAGAAAAGGTAAAGGAACCTGTGTCGAAGAAGCCAACGCCCTGCTTGAGGTAACGCCCGTAGAAAAAGTCCAGCATCAGATTGCGTAGATCAGCGATGAGGTTGCCGTCGCCTCCCAGCAATTGATCATAACGCTTGCCGCCATCTTGCTGCCCGCGTTGATAGTGCAGGATAAACTGCTGATCGACGGTCGGAGCGTAGTTGATGTGTGCTGTGCCTCCGTATTGTGTGAATGCCGTATCGGGCAGTCGAGAATCGCCTTGGATATTTGAAGGCAAACCGAGAAAACGAGTTATCGCCGAGTGGGAATCAATCCCGTTCGCGGCACGCAGCGTGTTTATGCGACGACTGGCGACATTTCCATACATGCCCAGGCGCTTCGTGCCATAGCTCAAGAACGTATTGCCTCCAAAGGAGACATCCGCGCTGGTAAAAAACGTATTTACTTCAGCGTGAAACTCTGGTTCTTCATTGCCGAAAACCGGCGTACGCGAAACAAGTTGAACGACACCGCCCAATGAATCAGACCCATATTGGGCGCTGTTGGGTCCACGCAGAACCTCAACCGTCCGCAGATTGCTCGGCTCGTTTAGATTGAAGAAGGTACTCACACCACCGCGTTGCGTAGATGTCGTGTAACGCACGCCATCAACGTAGACGGGGACATTCTTTCCGGTCAGGCCGCGTACGAACACTTCACCCATGCTGGGGCTCGTGCGTTGCAGGTTGATCCCTACTTCTTCTTCGGCTACTTGTGCGAGAACAGCGGTTGTGCGTTGCAGAATAGAACTGTCTGGTATCAAATTAAGAGCTTGCGGCACCTTGTCTTTGTCCTGGGCCTGACCAGTCTCCGCAGTCACGGTTACCTGATTGTGGATTGAGGCGACTTGCATGACGACTGTTACTTCGGCTCTGTCTCCTTCGGTGACTTGCGCGGTTGAACTATTTCTACTGAATCCAGCTTGCGTCACTCTTACTTCATAGGATCCCGGGCTTACGTTATCGAAGGTGAATTTACCGCCGGCATCGGTACTCGTGATGCGCAATACCGCCTGGTGAGGATGAACCAGAGCAACCTCGGCGCCGCTGACGTTCGCTCCGTCTGGATCCTTGACCGTTCCGACGATTGTGCCTTGTGAGCTTTGAGCCCACGACATGGTTGACGATATTAAGATAACCGCCACAAACATCAGGACGGCTGCAATTGCCTGCACAACGCTGCCGGCATTTGGTTTGCCTTTGTTCATTGTCCCTCGAACACCCCTTTTAGGAGACTTTTGTCGTGACCCACACCGGTATGATGGCCGAAGACGCTTGAGGAAAACTTGAGTAACTGAGTAACCCTAACCTAAAGGTGTGGGATCAATACAGTTTAGCCAAAGAAGCCTACACTTCGCCGGGAACTACTACTAGACTTCGTAGATGGGCCAAGGTACTTGGCAGGTGAGAACTGTTGCCAGGTCGGCTCAGGCGAGCAGATAAACGGCATGCTCTATGAGGGAATGAACCGAAGCGAGGATCTGGGGTTCGTTGGCGGCGATGGCGGCAATCAGGACAGTCACGGCCATAGGTATCCACGTGGGTATCCTGGAAATCAGTGCTGTGCGACGGAGACGACGGGTGTCGTTTGCAAGCTGGATCAGCCGCCCAACCCGAACTTTGACTCCACCCTCCTCATCAACGCCAACTAAGAATGCACCAGCGGGCATAGCCGGTCTGATGCCTGCTGGAACCAGGCGAGCGATTTTAACCAGGGCGGAGGCGAGATCCAGTGCCACCTTTCCGCCTCTGCCGGCCGCATACTCATCGGCCGCTGCCTCTGAGGCTTGCACCCAGGCGCGATCCAAAGACCGGCCGCACGGAATCATTAGCAGTGCATCACGGCATGCGCGCATCAGTCCGCGCTTCAGATTGTCATTGGCTATAAGGTGCCCTGCTTCGTGCTCGATTGCCGCGAGAAGCTCAGCCGGAGCAAGCGAGCTGAAAATCTGATCCGCTATGAAGAGGCGTGGGCGTAGAATACCTATGATCGCGATCACTGGAAATTGATGCTGCATCCGATAGGCTGGAATGCCAACTTGCTGTAACTCAATTCGTTCCGCATGCTGCATCCAATCGGACTTAAGCCTGGATGTTGCTCTCCAAGCCGCAAGCCCTCGAAAAACGGCTACCGCCAGGCCAATCGCCGACACAAAAGCAACGAATGCCAGTTTAGAACTTATGTGTTCGTGCGAAGTGCGTGGTTCGTGGGTAAGGTAGGCCGGAGCGAGCAATATCGTGACGCAGGCTATTCCGGTCGCGATGGGAAAAGTACGGAGTAAGAAAACAATTCGCGCGCAGCTTGCTGCCGAAAACCTTCGCGCGCGTCTCTTCAACAACCTCCACAACAAAGCCGCAAATAAAGACGCAACACTGTTAAGAGTAAGTAGCGCCGCAAGAATGATGGAGAGTCCGAGGAGAAAGTACATCTGCTCACTCCTCCTCCAACTTTTGTTGCTTCTGACGGATGAGCCGGGCGAGTTCGTCCAGCAACTCCCGGTCGTGTTCGCTCACAGCGTCAACAATACAAGCGAGTACCGGTTCTACCCCGGGGGCCCCCCGACTGAGGAGACCGTCAATAACATCTTCAGCGATTTCCTGCTCAAACTCTTCCCGAGTAACCATCTGAGAATACAGAAACGCTCTGCCGTCCTTGCGCCGGTTAAGGAGGCGCTTCTTGTAAAGCCTGTCGAGCGTAGTCATCAGTGTTGTGTAGGCGATCTTCTCTTCGAATGAAAGGAAGATATCGCGGACGCTAGCTTCACCACGACGCCAAATCTCTTCCAGGGTCTGCCGTTCCAGCGGCCCAAGGGCAAATGAGGCTACTTCCCGTGGCCTCCTGAATCCGCGCAAAAGAAATCTGGATGTCTTCATGAGGAACTGATTGTCGGGCAGTTGCAGGGCGGGTGTCAATGTTTAGGAGACTTGAGCACATTCAAGACTCGGTGCTGGTGCAGTTTCAAATCCCACCCACGGAAGTGGGTGGATTTTTCAGGTCCCACCTACGAAGAATAGCGCCGTCAAAAAATCGGAAATCCCCCCAACGGGCAGTTGGGGGATAGTTCAGATCCGACCTAACTGACGGCGTTCCTTTAGGCTGGACCTGAAACTGCACCAGTGCCCAAGACTCTCCCAATTTCGCATCGGAGCAAAAGCGCGGTATTATTTGAAGTTTGCGATTGCCGCCTAAATTCTCTCTGTAGGGGCAACTGAAAAGTTTGGCACATGCCTGAAGAAGCCATAGAAGTTACTGGAGCCCGGGTCAATAACCTGAAGAATGTCTCCTTCTCTATCCCCATCAACCAGATGACGGTGGTAACAGGAGTGAGCGGGTCGGGTAAGTCCTCACTAGCCTTCGACACAGTCTATGCGGAAGGACAGCGGAGGTATGTCGAATCACTGTCGGCCTACGCCCGCCAATTTCTTGAGCGGATGGACAAACCAGACGTCGACGAGGTGCGGGGAATTGCACCAGCAATCGCAATTCGCCAGAAAAACTCAACCCGCAATCCTCGCTCAACGGTGGGTACTCAAACTGAACTCTACGACTATCTGCGTCTTCTCTACGCTAGAGTAGGAACAACGTACTGCCGCGTTTGCGGGCGCGAGGTCTACCACGATTCACCGGAATCGGTGGCAGACGAAGTGATAAGAACGCTGCCCGAAGATACACGGTTCTATGTCCTTTTCCCTGCCGGGTCAGGCCTTGTGGAACCTGGCAACAACGCAGAGGGCGACGGTGTTACACGGAGACGCGGAGAAGCGGAGACCCGGAGACGCGGGGATCCGGGGAAGGGACGAGACAAGTCTGAGTCGCCGCGACGCCGCGTCTCTGTGTCTGCGCGTCAGTCGATCACGGCTCACATCATGAGCCTGATGCAGCGTGGCTTCACTCGACTCTACGCAAAGGGCCAGACAATCGAGCTTCAGTCCCCGGACGACTACACCTTACCTGGCTTCGACGAAGTCTTCGTTATGGTCGACCGGCTTGTCGCAAGACCCGACGTGCGCCAGCGTCTGGTTGACTCGCTGGAAATCTGTTTCCAGGAAGGTCACGGCTCAGCGGTAATTGAGACGGTTGAAGCCGAACCCAAACGGCTCAACTTCTCGGATAGATTTGAGTGCAAGTATGACGGCACTGTTTACACACTGCCCGAACCGCGTCTTTTCAGTTTCAATAATCCTTACGGGGCCTGCCCGACCTGTCAGGGCTTTGGCAACACAATCGGCCTCGATCTGGATCTAGTGATTCCCAATCCCGGGTTGGCTTTGAACGAGGGCGCCATTGAGCCCTGGACGAAACCACAGCACGAATGGGCTCAAGACGAACTGCGCAAGTTTTGTAAGTCAGAGAAGATCCCGATGAACGTTCCCTTCGCTCAACTCTCACGCGCCGAACAACGAGCGACTATTGAAGGCAAAAAAGAATGGGGCGGGGTGCGCGGTTTCTTTGACTGGCTCGAAACCAAAAAATACAAGCTTCACGTGCGTGTTTTTCTCTCGAAGTATCGCGGTTACACTTTGTGCCCGGATTGCGGCGGCGACCGGCTGCGCCAGGAGGCGCGCGATGTCCAGGTCGGCGGACGCACACTGCCCGAGGTTTGTTCGCTCGCAATCAAAGATGCAGCTGTCTTCTTTGACTCGCTCCAACTGGCAACTGAGCAAGCTGAGATCGCTGAGCGAATCTTGTTTGAGATTCGCCGGAGATTACGCTTCCTGGTCGATGTGGGCCTTGATTATCTGACGCTTGATCGACTCGCTTCGACGCTCTCTGGCGGTGAGGCCCAACGAATCCAGCTGGCCACCAACCTGGGCTCGTCTCTGGTGGGGGCGCTTTACGTTCTGGATGAGCCCTCGATTGGCTTGCACCCCCGCGATAATGAACGTCTAATTCGGCTCCTGCATAATTTGCGCGACATTGGAAACACAGTGCTGGTCGTTGAACACGATGCCGATATGATGCGCGCCGCCGATCACATCCTTGATATCGGGCCCTCCGCCGGAGAGCTTGGCGGCCGCATAATTTATGAGGGTGACTTCCCCGGCTTACTTACCAGTGATTCTTCTTTGACCGCGCGTTACCTGCGCGGAGAAACCGAAATAAAAGAGCCGAAGCAGCGGCGTTTGTTTCAAAAGCGACGACTCACGTTGCGCGGGGCAGCAGAACACAATCTGAAATCCATTGACGTTGAGCTACCTCTCGACATGCTCGTTTGCATCACAGGCGTCAGCGGATCCGGAAAGTCTACTCTTATTCATGACTGCATTTACGCCGGCTTGAAGAAACAAAAAGGCGACTGGCAGGGACACGTTGGAGCATTTCAAAAGTTGGAAGGTGGACAACTCATCGATGACGTTATCCTCGTGGATCAGTCGCCCATCGGGCGAACCCCGCGTTCGAATCCAGTAACCTATATTAAGATTTACGACGCTATCCGCGAGGTCTTTGCGTCAACGCGAGAGGCCCAGGGCCGCGGACTTGATCCCTCGCACTTTTCCTTCAACTTGCCCGGCGGCCGGTGCGAAGTTTGCCAGGGCGATGGCACAGTCACTGTGGAGATGCAATTCCTTGCGGATGTCGAGCTCGTGTGTGAGGAATGCAAGGGTACTCGTTTCAAACAACAGATTCTTGACGTTCGCTACCGCGGCAAAAATGTGCATGAAGTCTTGAGACTCACCGTGCGCGAAGCACTGGCTTTCTTTCGCGAGGTACCAAAGATCACTAATCGCCTCCGGGTCCTGGATGACGTCGGGCTGGGTTATCTTCGCCTCGGCCAGTCGGCAACAACTCTTTCCGGCGGCGAGGCGCAGCGGAT
>JBOGOU010000500.1:0-1354 GCA_050748205.1 Pyrinomonadaceae bacterium
CACGACCACTCACTGCCAGAGATACCGTCTTATCGATTCGGCCGCGGCCGATTCTCTGGTCGCGCCTGAAATCATTGATGCTGTCAAACAAACCAACGGCGAAGTCTTACACGATGCCGGCGGTCGAATCGTCGATTCATACTTCAGCGCTTCTTGTGGTGGAGCAACAGCAAATCTGAGAACGCTTTGGGGGGTCTGGGCGCCTTCATACCTGGAGGGAGGGCGCGACGAGTATTGTCTGACCATGCCGCATCACTCCTGGAGCGACGTGATTTCGGCCACTGATCTCTTGAGGGCCGTGCAAAGTGATCCTAGAACTGACGTTGGCCGCCGGCTCACCAGTTTGGTAGTAACCCGGCGCGATAAGAGCGGACGCGCCGAGTTGATAACGATCGAGGGCGAACGCCGCCGCACCGTTAGCGGCTGGGACTTCAAAATCGTTGTCGGTCGCACGCTGGGATGGAACTTGCTGAAAAGCTCGCGCTTTGAAATCGCTCGCGTGGGATCGAACTACGTGTTTCGCGGCAGCGGCTTTGGTCATGGACTGGGACTCTGTCAGGAAGGCGCACACGTGATGGCGCGTCGTGGGGCTACCTATAAGCAAATTCTGGCAAAGTATTTTCCGAACACACATGTTGAGCTGATGAACGGGACAGTCGCGACGAATACTTCGACCGAGCATGTCCATACTGATCTACTTTGGAGCAGTAAAGACCAGTTTCAAGTGAATCAGCCCGATTCAAAGCGGCGTCGCGCTGCGCTTGGCGTCGCACTCCAAAGAGGATCGACCCGCCGCCTGCTGTCCAGCGAACACTTCAGCCTCAGCTACCCGGAAGCTGTTAAGGAACGCGACGCTGAATACGTACTCAGGATCCTCGAATCAAGTCGCAATGATTTGGTGCGGCGTGTTTCGGCAATGGGAGTTTCATTTCAGTTCTCTGGTCTGGAAATACTCATCAATCAAACGACTGGTGACTTTGTCGGGCGCACTGGCCAACCGCCCTGGGTGGCAGCCGCGACTCGAGGTAACCGCGTTGAACTGCAACCCCTTGAACTGCTTAAGCGCCGCCGAATACTTGAAACAACCCTAAAGCACGAACTGGTGCATGCAGTTATTCATGCGATCGGCCACGGTCGCACTCCACGCTGGCTCGAGGAAGGGCTGGCTTTGCACTATGCCGGAGAAGGCCAACTGGTCTCGCGCTATCAACGCGACACAGAGATCGCAATCTTCGAGCTCGAGCAACGCCTGTCGCAGCCTGCAAGCGCCGCGGAGATGCGGGCCGCCTACGCCGCCGCCTATCGCGAAGTGAAGCGCCTGATATCCACCGAAGGCAAAGCAAGCGTATGGAGA
>JBOGOU010000501.1:0-1007 GCA_050748205.1 Pyrinomonadaceae bacterium
GGCTTGCAGAGATTCTTGCAAGTGCATGGGAATAAAGCACCCTTACGAAATTGGTTGTGTGTGCAGGAACAATTCTTCGCGCGCATCGCGCTCATGGCGGCCGCCTTAGTGCTGACTTCCGCTCTAACTGCGTCTGCCTTTGCTGGCGAGATTGATTGCGGCGGAACGAGCACACCGCCCGCTGAGATCGCAAAGCTGGGAGCGCCCGCGAGCGAGTTTTACGAGATCGTGCGAGCCGTGCTGTCTCTGTTGTTCGTCTAAATAGTTTTGCTTAGTTTGAGAAAGGCTGAGCCGCCCATAGCGGCCAGGCGGGAGTGTATTCTGAATTGTTGGGCAAGCACGTCCCGCTGAGCTTTGCCCTAAAAGTCGGGTTTGCCCCAATGGTTCAGACCGTGCCCCAAAAGTAGCGTCGGACCTCATACCGTCGAGTTCCGCATGGGCTTTGCCTAACAATCCCATTGCTGGGCAGAATTATTGGGCAAGCTGAATAATTGTTGGGCAATGGGCAGCGAGTCACGTTCATGATTCTCTCAAATAGTCGTGTTACCATGAGGCTCGATAATGGAGTCCTAATCATGACGGCCACAAATGAGTTTGCAGACACCAAGCGAGAGATACAGGCGTGGATAAATTCTGCTGGCGGTTCTTTCGCGGATATTCCCGAACCAAGCAAGGTATGGGCTGTAGTTGCTACGATGCAAGACTTAATTCCGTGCGTCGTCAGCATGGAGGTTACAGAGCCTGATGTGGTTAGTTTTGGCATCAATATCGAACTAGCCGTCTTTGTTCCGTTATTTAATCGTCTCACGGCGGACGAAAAACGGAACCTGATTTATGACTTGCGAATTGGACTGATTAGCGCAGATATTGGGCTAGGATATAGCGTCCCCGCGAGCCTCTCGCCATTAACTTTGGGGGTTGGTTTGTATGTGGAGGAATTAACAAAGGCCAGTGTAATTCGAACGATTTACCGAATAAACAATGCGTATCAGCTTATTGAGTTCATG
>JBOGOU010000502.1:0-1976 GCA_050748205.1 Pyrinomonadaceae bacterium
TGTCACATATACGTCACACCAATTCTTCGCCGACCCATTTCCTTCGCCTTTCCAGATTCTCTTAACTGTTTCAAAGGATTTTGGCAGTCGCAGCGTCAGTTTTAGCAGTTGTGTTGAAGTTGAGGACTGTTGGCTGAGCTCGCAAGTATGCATTAATAGGGAGCGGGACAGCGGGCCGAAGAACCAGACGATATCAAAGAAGTGTTGCAATCTCGTATTATGAAGCTTTACTTCAAAGAGCTCACGGATTTGTTGACAGACTTATGATTAACGAATCTGACTTCCAGCAAATATATGTAGGCAGGCCTCAATCACCGGAGATCGAAAATCTCATGAGTGAGGCAATTCACGACGTGCTCAAAATATTACTCAGCGACGGCTACCTTTATCAGAATCGATCCATCGATTTAGGAATAATCACAGCGAAAGCTGACCAGGACTATTCTTCGGAAGCACTTGCTGACGAGTTCATGCACCGCCCGTGGATTCCGTATAGCAAAACCCGCGGATTTACTACGATCGAAAGACAGTTTACACGTTCCAGACCGAGCGACCCTCTGACCGTACCGCTGCGCGAGATGCATTTGCAGTTTGTCATACCGACGATTGTTACTTGGTGTTCGAAATGCCGCAGTGCCGAATTGCATGATTCGATTCCTCATCTTGCGGTGAGTCCTTATCATCTGAATCCGGAAGCTATTGCCGAGCCACTTGGTTATCAGACTTTGTTGTTCAATTTTCAATGTCATAAATGTAAGTCAGCGCCGATTACATTCATGGTTCGACGGGAACTTCTGAAGCTACAGCTTTGTGGCAGGAGTAAGCCCTACTTTCCTATCGTCCCTCGCGAGATTCCAAGGACATTGCGTCAGATCTACGCGGCGAGTGTCGGCGCCGCGGCTTGTGGTGATCTCTCGGGAGCTTTCTATCATCTTCGCACCTTGTTGGAACATCACATGAAGACGACGTGCAGTGTGCCGATTGAAGAACAATTGGATGGCAGTGAGTTATGTCAGCGCTACAATAAGGTCTTGGACCCCATTGTTGCCGAACGTGCGTCGTTGACGAAACTCTTTAGCGATTGTTGTGTCAATTTGCATAATCGAACTGGTAGCTTGGAGGAGTTTAGGTCTGGGGTCCAAAGGATTGAGGTTCACTTCAGACTGATAGAGAATCTGAACAGCTTGTCATGACGCACCTCAACGAACTGCATTTCAGTCTAAGCCGTCGTGCAACTCTCAAAATCTGAATTCAAGCCGTTATGCGAGACATTTATAAGTGCCTTCCCCTCATGGGATGAGCTGGATGTTGGCTCGACTCATTGGAGCACCTCATGACGACTTATGACTTCGAGCGCCCATTTGTTGACGCCGCCTCCTTGCCGCTCTACAAAGCAGTCGACCCCGAAGTCTCTGCACGGTACGGCCCTACCGTTCGCGCTGCAAAGTTGTCCAACATTGAGTACAAGATCCGCTTCGATCGATTCAACCAGACCAGCAATATGAAGGCACCACCGGGAACTGGCCGTATCTTCGACGGCTACCTAGTAATCAGGAAGCTAGGCGCTAAGGATCAGTACGAAACCTGGATACCTGAGGACGCATTCGAGGAGATCTACTCACCTCTTGGCAAGTAAGGGCGCGATGTGAGGTGTCGGACACGGACAGCTCTTCAACTTCAGCAAAGAGATGATCAAAGAGTTCTTTGGTGTCTGTTTGGTGTCGAATTTGAGCAAGAATTGTTGCAAAGTTGGCGCTCTCAAACGTCGAAGTCAATTAACCGAATTAAGATATTTCAATTGGAGAAGTGAGCTTTCGATCCGTCTGGATGGGAGGTAGCGCGAATCGTGATAGTTTCAGTGTTGTTCATCGCTTAGCTGATTAGAGTCGACTCTTGATCGGGCATCGCGTCGTCCGACATTGCTTGTTTGTATCCTGCCTCAACTGCTTGTTCCACGGCCTTTGCAAACTCATCCA
>JBOGOU010000503.1:0-3824 GCA_050748205.1 Pyrinomonadaceae bacterium
CAACTACCCATCCTGCTAAAAAGTGAGTGATCGGACTCATGGGTAGAATTCTATGACTAGCGGCTCCAAGCAACTAACGCTGGTAATTCAACTACGACTCTGATCTTGTTTGATTTAACTTCGCCACGCTGATTCCGTTCCGCTGCAAGCTCTTGTTCGACTGCAGATTCTACGCCACCGTCTTGCGAGGTTTTATTAACTGGTTGCCTTTGGTCGTCTATCTTAGCGTTCCAGAAATCATTCAACTGCCGCGCTTCTGGGTGGGAAGAGTTTGCTGCAGTTTGTGCAGGGCAAGGTCGCCGTCATTTCGTCTGTCGCCTAAACGATCGGGGCACCACCGCCGCCTGGTTTTTGGTTGGCCGGGTGAATGCCCCCGTTAGGCGGCCCTTCTGCAACCTGTTGCATCGAGCGTAGAACGTGACCCCAGATCACTCTATTCCTTTCGATCAATGTTCGAACCTTGTCTGGTCTCCACTTGAGACAGTGTCGCGCAAATGCGACAAGCAACATCACCGTGGCTGCTAAACAGGCTACGCTGATGCGGCTCGGACGAGCCACCGAGACGGCGATACTGCCGATTGCGGCTAGCACGATGAGGGAAACGTGCAGTTGAAAGATCGGCTGGTAATACATGAGCGCGTCAGGCACAGCACCCGATCAATCTCCTCGTCGACCATCCGCTGTTTCTTGGCGAGATCCTTCTTATGCCACATTCTGTAGTATCTCAGGGAAGTTTCCCACCCCCTCCAGGGTCCACAGTTTCCCTCCTCGAGAGCGAGCTGGATGTAGGCCACGATACGTGCGGAGCTAAGTAATCGATTCACGGTGAACCAGAAGTTGAAGAGCAGGAGCCCCGACATCAGCGGTGGAAGAGCGGGGAGGAACCCGCTCGCACGGTCGCTCATGGTGGCAACGGCAAGAGCGACGATTAGCAACGGGCGCTCAAATACGTATCGTTTTGATTGAAGAAGCTCCTCGCGCAAGGTCTGATTTAAACTGAATCTCAGTTCGCCAGAGAGCCTTCCTGCCCGCAGGGCTGATTCTCATTTGGTCTACTACGCGGCTCAAGTCGGCCCAAGCAAAATTTCGTCCGTCGTTGCACGTCACACCTTCATCTGAAAAATGCTTAACGGATCTGACATGCCCTCTGCGAATCAGCCAGATAATCGCGCCGTAAGCAACCAACATCATAAAACCGATTCCCAACGGCACGACGTCAAAACCTTTCAATAATCCATTGATTAGCATCACCAAGCCTAACGGAACGAAGAAAAGTCCGAGGAGAACAGCCAAGATGAGCGGTAGTTTGCTTGCTTTGACTTCCAATCGATTCATAACTTTCAGTCCTCCATTTGGCCGTTAGTTTCATTCAGACATTTAGACATAGAGATCATCTGCGCTATGCCATTCATGCGCTACATTCCTCATAATAAGCGCATGATCAAACTCAATACTGCCCCTTGGGAACTTCTCTTCATCTGAGAAATAGCTTGAATATACTCTCCTGACCCTAAGCGGCTCGACGTGCCATTCTTTCGTTTCTAACTTTAATCCATCTAACCGATCCGGTTCACCAGTAACCGAATAACCTAGCGACCCTCCTTCAAAAAAAGACGACGCTTTCGCTAAAGATGAAAAGATTGAGGCTGAAGGCATCTCCGCTGCTATATCTCCTTCGATCTCGACGGCTACCGTCGTATCTTTAGACTTCATCGCGAGCTTTATCTCAGAGTCAGATTCTGTAACGCTGAACGACGCTTGGTGGTGCTCGCCCGGGAAGATGCGTCCGCCCAGGAGATGATTGAGTTGCGAGTCCGTATCCCTGCGCGAGATAAACACACCTTCGTCGGCGATTCCACCATCATCCCATCGGACTGCCACACGGTGTGCAGCGTTTTCGCTATTGAGGCCGATGATTTGAGGCATCAACTTGGGACGGATATGCTCCAGACGGATGAGACAAATGCCAGCGACAGCAAACCCTTCATGCAACTTGGGCCTGAAGCGGGAGGGTAAATGCCTCTGCATGACTTGAGGATCAATGCGAAAGTTGGCGAGGATGCGCCTGCGGATAACGCCTTGGATGGTGGGTAATCTCATCCGTACTATCAAGTTCCTTCAAATATTAGCGGTAGCAGCATAACGGTTGAGTTGACAGGGCGCGGCGATTACCAGCAACCTAGAATCAAAAAAACAGGTTAAAGACCGCAATCCGCGCTCCGGTCCAACGATACGTTGGGTTTCGCCTTTAGATATTAGATTCAGTATACCCTTGCCTTTCCATCATTAGGCACTACTTCAGGTTCGACAATAGTCCCATCCATTTTGACAAAGATGGCAAACGTCCAATCTGGACCGGACCCAAGCAGTTCGTCGTTTTGGAACTCAATTTCATATAACCAGTTATCCTTGCCGATTCGACTCAAGGTGATTGTGTTCAGGACCCATTTCTCGTGGTCTTGTGGGATCAAGCGCTCCAGATTTATTTTCCCAATATCTATCGCCTTCCGAACGGAGATTGGCACATCTTCTGCTTCAGGATTCCACGATGGGAGTTTTTGTAAGTCTTCGTCGAAGACCTTGAATGTATATTTGTAACCGTAAACATATCGCGTGAAACGCATCCGTTCTTGACCAATTGCCGTGGCAGACAACATCAGCAACAGAGCTACCGCAACAACAACAAAGCGAAGTTTCATTTTTCGACTCTCCTCATGCAAAGAACAGTAAGAAACCCAACGTTGCGCTTCAGCGGCCGGGACACAACTGCGCTTGCGTTAAGCTATCGATGAGAGGCACGCTGATTGCGGTCCGCTGCAAGCGTTGTTGTTAGATGCGGGCCTGCTTATTGTCCTTGCGCCCTCCTCAGGGCTGCTCTGGCGAGCAAGCGCGTCGAATCTAAAGTGGGTAGAGGAGTGTCGTCCGGGCGCACGATCAGCGGTATCTCAGTGCAACCGAGGACGACCGCATCACAACCACGCGCCTTAAATTTTCCCGCAACTTCATTGAAGTATAGCCGGGATGCTTCCGGGAAGACGCCGTTGACTAACTCCTTGAAGATGATCTCATTGATCCTTTCCCTATCAGCCTCGTCGGGTATTTCGCTCTCTATTCTGAATTCCTCTAATGCCTCCGGGTAGACACCCCCTTCCATCAGATACTTCGTCCCTAAAATGCCGAGCCGCACGTAGCCCGAACGGCGGGCTTCTTCGGCGACTGCTCCGGCGATATGTAGCCACGGGATGGGGGACTGCGGGATCAAGTACTTGAACGCCTGGTGGTAGGTGTTATCAGGGCAGATGGCGAAGTCGGCCCCGGCATGCGCGACCTTATGCGCGGATGCTGCCAGAACCCCGGCCAGCGTCTCCCAGTCGTTCGCACGAATGTGGCGCATGTGCTCGGCCAGTGGCACCGAGTTCATGGTTATCTCAGGGTGATTATGCTCACCCATCACAGCCGGCGCCTCCAAACAAATCGTGCGGTAACACAGGGCAGCGCCCTCGGCACTACCAGCTACAATACCAATGTGTTGGGTCACAATCTCTCCGCCTCCGCCACTCTAAAGACCTTCGGAACTACCAGGGGGAGCATCTAACGCTGCGCTTCAGCGGCCGGGACGCAACTGCAGCATCATGCAGCAAGTTGTCGATGAGAGGCATGCTGATTCCGGTCCGCTGCGAGCGCTTGTTCGGCGGCGGCTACCATACGCAAACCCACCTCGGCTCATTTCCTCTGAGAATACAGCCACCCAACATCACCTCACCACGTTCGGCTCCGAGCTTCGTCCCGATCTGTCGGTGAGCCCATGATCAGCGGTACAAAGC
>JBOGOU010000504.1:0-1300 GCA_050748205.1 Pyrinomonadaceae bacterium
CAGTAGAGCAACGGTCCCATAGCGGTCGCGAACGCGCTAACACGGGGTGCTGGACCTTGAGCGGAGTGCCTCGCATAGCCTGTCGTTGTCTCCTGGCGTACGGACGGCAAGGCGCCAGTAGACCCGGCCATCATAGAACTTGGAAGAGACGTCCTTAATCAAGAAATTGTCCTTCACCAGGAGCTCGTCTGCCAACTGTTGCGCGCGATGCGCTCCAAGAGAGATGACGACGAGGAGAAAGTTGGCACCGCTCGAATACACTCTCTCAACGATGTCAAGGTCGTCGAGCTTGGCGGCGAAATGCTCGCGGTCGACCACAGTTTGCTTGATGGACGAAATGAGGTCGTCGGAATACTTGAGAATAATCTCCAAGAGGTGTTCTGCTATCGAGTTGATGTTCCAGACCGGCAATTCTTTCAAGACCCGGGCCGAGAGGTCGCGGTCAAGGGTAAATACGTATCCCAAACGTAGGCCAGGAATGCCCAGACTCTTGCTCAAACTCTTGATAACAAGGACGTTGTCGATCCCTTTCGTCTCCACCCACGGAATCAGCGACGGCTGCCCGGAAAATTCGATGAAGGACTCGTCGACGAGCATGAGCTTGTCCGGGAGGCGAGTGGCCAGGCGTTTGATCTCATCTGTTGGTACCGTGGTGCCCGTCGGATTATTGGGATTAACTACGACGACGAGGTCGGCGCCTGCAGCCTTCTCCTCTATTTCTGCTACGTTAATCACTCCCGAATCGCAATATGTCGGCGCCGAAGGAAAAATGCGATTGTACTCACCGAACGTAGGAGTCGGAAGGAGCACCCGTTCGGGCTGAAACCAGCTTCGCAGAATGGGAGAGAACTGCGAGGCGCCGTTCAGCAGGTGAACATGACTGGGCTCACAGCGCAAGAAATATGCCAGCTTGAGGTCGAGGATGGCCTGAGCTGACCCGTAGTTGGTCACTAACTCGGGCAGATAAGCGCGCAACTGCGACAGCATGGATGATGTCGGAAAGTACATGTTTCGGATAAACAAGAAATCCGTGACCGGAGTGTTCCAGTACCCGCCCCAACTAGACTCCAGGTACTGCCGGCGGTTGGATGGCACGAAAGCGAAGTCGGCAGCGCGAAGGTCATTGGGATCGTCGACTTCCGCCCACAACTCACCGTTGAGTACTTCTGCGTGAATCTGCACCTGTTGCATGTAGATGAGAATTCCGAGGATCAACTCATAATAGCAGTTGTCGTCGATAATCCGAGCGTAATAGGTGAGCAATTTTCGAAACGTCGTACGGCAGAACTCAGCCGAGAAC
>JBOGOU010000505.1:0-13789 GCA_050748205.1 Pyrinomonadaceae bacterium
AAGGTTCGGGTAAACGGGTGGCGGTGGCAGAACTGAGAATCGTCACTTATGGCCGATTCTGTTGTCTTGGCGGTACGTTCATACGGCGAGATAAAGCCCCGCGTCTTGGTAGAAAAATAATCCGCGGTCCGTGCTCAAGGCCTGTACCGGATCTGCGAGCCAACCAATACAAAGAACAATCTCGGTCTTGTGTGAAATTATACGGAAGTATCGTGACCTGTCAAGAACAATCTTAACTAATTCGCAAAACTTCTGTAACACCCGGAATTAGCCATTTTGTTAAAACTTCTCCAAAGTTTGCGTCCTCGGCCCATGATCCTTATAATGCGGCGAATCTTGACGAGGGCTCCGATTCTGGCAGGATAGAAGCCCGACCGTAAGCGGCAGAATTTCGCATAACCATGGCAACTCAGATTGGGTGGAAACAGCGCAGTCGCGTCGCGCCCATTGTTGGAAATCGCGCGCGAACTCCCCTCCGGGCCCTAGCCTTGAACCTGAGCCAGGCGGCCCGTTCGGCCCTAAGCGAGCCGTTCATGCTCACGGTTGAGCACCATCCTATCTACCTCAAACGACTGCCAAAAGCGTTTGAGGGTTTTCGCATTGTCCACCTTTCCGACTTTCACCACGGTCCGTTCACCAGCCGTGAACAGATCGAATCCGCTGTCGAAACTGCTAACCGCCTCCACCCTGACCTGATCGCTCTGACAGGCGACTACATCTCACACGAGCGTCGCTTTGCAGCGCCCTGCGCGGAATTGTTGGGTCGGCTACAGGCGCGGCGGGGAGTCTACGCGGTACTTGGTAATCACGATCATTGGACAGACGCTGCACTTATCACCGACCTGTTCCGTGCGGAAGGTATAACGGTGCTGATCAACCAGGGGATGCGGTTTGAGCAGAACGGTGAAGCATTCTGGCTGGCAGGTGTGGATGACACCATGGTGGGATTGGAGGATCTGTCCCTCGCGCTTGCCGGCTCAAGCGAAGCTGAGATGAAGCTTCTGCTTGCTCATAACCCAATCATTTTGCGCCGTGCAGCTCGTTCCGGTGTTGATCTTGTGCTGAGCGGTCATACGCACGGAGGCCAGGTTACGTTGCGCTCGGAACGCAGCGTCACGGGCAAACCCAGGCGCCGGCTGCTCCGGGGGCTCGGGCGTCAGGGCGAAACACAGATCTACGTAACGCGAGGCTTGGGAACGGTCGTTCTTCCCATAAGATATGGGTGTCCACCGGAAGTGTCACTATTAGAGTTGCGCTGTAGTCATTAGCCTCCCTGGTAATCTGTTAAGTAAACGTTACCCGCTATTTCGTTGCGGTTTTCCAAACTCCCAAGCCCTAAATGTCCTCCCGCATAGTGACCGTTCCGAACATGCTCACCATCTTCAGGATGGTGCTGATCCCGGTATTCGTTACGCTTCTCTTCTACCAGCGGCTCATTCTGGCGTTGACCGTGTTTGTGGTCGCCGGAATCACAGACGGTCTAGACGGGCTGTTGGCCCGTCGCTTTGATCAACGATCACAACTGGGCACGGTCCTCGATCCAATTGCCGATAAGCTCATGCTCGTTTCGGCCTTTGTGGTGCTTTCCATGCGCAGCGTCTTTCCGCAGCCTGTACCTCAGCATCTACCTGTTCCCTTCTGGGTGACCGCCGCCGTGATTAGCCGGGACGTATTCATCGTGGTTGGGGCCGCGGCAATTAACATCATGACCGGTTTTCGAGGATTTCGACCTTCCTGGCTGGGTAAGCTGAACACCTCAGTTCAAATACTCGGAATCGCTGTCATCATGTTTGCGGCAAGCGTGCCCTACGGGACGGGGTACTACCTGCCCACAGTGTATGCCACTGTCTTCGCCCTGGCCGTCCTTTCCGGCGCCCACTACGTCTTTTTTGCCTCCAAACTCATGAACGAGGATAGGCAGTCGTCCGGGCAGTAGCACGACTACGATGGAATTGGCCCGAAAACCGCCAGCACCAGCCTGCCAAGTCCCCACGAACGAAAGTTGACAGAGACACACTCAGGTATTATATTAACGGGGCGTTCAACCTCTTCAGTCAGCGGCCGGCGGCCGGAATCCCCAGGTGGATCATCTCTGCCGAACTCGCTGAACCTGGGTGGGTACCCAACTATTGGATTTGGAGAATAAATAGAGATGAGTAGCAAGATAATAGGAATTGATTTAGGCACAACTAACTCTGTCGTAGCCGTCATGGAAGGTGGCGAACCGACAGTCATCACAAACTCGGAGGGCGGTCGTACTACTCCCTCGGTGGTGGCGTTTACGAAAGACGGGAGCCGACTGGTTGGCCAGGTGGCGAAGCGGCAGGCCGTTACTAATCCCGAGAATACCGTTTACTCGATCAAACGATTCATGGGGCGTCGCTATAACGAAGTAACTGAGGAGATCAAGCAGGTTCCTTACAAGGTACAGGGTTCGGGAAACGGAGATGTTCGCATCGTGGCTGGTGGCAAGGAATGGAGTCCACCAGAGATCTCGGCAATCATTCTGCAGAAGATGAAGCAGTCTGCGGAAGATTACCTGGGACAGAAAATCGATAAGGCTGTGATTACAGTCCCCGCGTACTTCAACGATTCGCAGCGTCAGGCTACTAAGGACGCCGGAAAGATCGCAGGGCTGGAAGTAATGCGTATCGTCAATGAGCCTACCGCTGCGGCTCTCGCTTACGGTCTGGACAAGAAGAAAGATGAAACGATCGCGGTATTCGATTTCGGCGGCGGCACTTTTGACATCTCGATACTCGAGGTCGGTGAAGGCGTAGTAGAAGTCAAATCGACTAACGGTGATACCCATCTTGGTGGCGACGACATAGATGAACGGTTGATTGAGTGGATCATTGAAGAGTTTAAGCGCGATCAAGGCATCGATCTCTCGAGCGACAAGATGGCCTTGCAGCGTCTCAAGGAGGCTGCTGAAAAGGCAAAGATCGAACTCTCCAGCACTATGGAAACAGAGATCAATCTTCCTTTCGTGACTGCTGATCAGTCGGGTCCCAAACACCTGGCGATGAAACTCACGAGGGCGAAGTTTGAGCAATTGGCGGACCCGATTCTGCAACGGCTGCGCCCACCGGTGGAACAGGCTTTGAAGGATGCGGGACTCGATGCCAAGAAGATCGACGAAGTAGTTTTGGTCGGGGGCTCCACGCGAATTCCTAAAGTTCAACAACTGGTGCGAGATGCCTTTGGCAAAGAGCCAAACAAGAGTGTGAATCCCGACGAAGTGGTGGCGATTGGCGCCGCGGTGCAAGCCGGTGTGCTCTCGGGCGAAAAGACCGACATTCTATTGCTTGACGTCACGCCTCTCAGTCTGGGAATCGAAACGCTTGGTGGTGTTTTCACCAAGTTGATCGAGCGAAACACGACAATACCGACGCGCAAATCTGAGATCTTCTCGACCGCCTCAGACAACCAGACCTCAGTAGAGGTTCATGTCTTGCAAGGTGAGCGGCAGATGGCGGGCGACAACCGCACTCTGGGCAAGTTTCATCTTGTAGGTATACCGCCCGCTCCGCGCGGTATGCCGCAGGTGGAGGTCACTTTTGATATCGATGCAAACGGCATCGTGAACGTCTCGGCGAAAGACATGGGTACGGGCCGTGAGCAGAAGATCACAATCACCTCATCGTCTGGCTTGGCCAAAGATGAGATCGATAAGATGATGCGCGACGCCGAATCTCACGCAACCGAGGACGCGAAGAAACGTGAGGAAATCGAAGCGCGCAACCGTCTTGATGGGCTTACCTATCAGATGGAGAAGACGGTAAATGATAATCGCGAGAAGGTAGGCGCGGTGGCGGCAGAAGTGGAAGCGGCGATTGCCGAGGCAAAGACGGCACTCCAGGAAGGCGGCACCGAAAAGCTCAACGAGGCTTTCAACAAACTGCAGGCCGCGTCGCACAAGTTAGCCGAGGCGCTCTACCAGCAAACCCCCGCGCCTGAAACGGGCGGAGAAGCAGCCGGCGACCAGGCGTCGGCGGCGGCGGGTGCTTCAACTTCCGGAGGATCCGGCGAGGATAATGTTATTGACGCTGAATACGTCGATGTGGACGAGAACAAATAGGATTTCCAATTTCCGATTTCCGATTGCCGATTGGACGGTGGCCTGAGTCGAGCCTGGAAACGCGCGAGATTAAAGGTTACAGGTCAATCGGCAATTGGCCATTGGAGATCGGCAATGAAAGATGGCTAAGCAAGATTACTACGAAGTACTGGGTGTTAAGCGAGACGCGAAGCCTGAAGAGATCAAGAAGGCTTACCGTAGATTAGCGCGCAAGTATCATCCGGACGTTAATCCGGGAGACAAAGCCTCGGAAGAGCGCTTCAAGCTGACCACCGAAGCGCACGACGTTTTGTCAGATCCGAAGAAGCGCTCGGTCTACGATCGCTTTGGTCAGTATTCAGATAACCTTGCTGACGCAGCCGCGCGCGGTGCCGGGCCCAGCACGGGACGCGCTGGAGCGCCCGGATTTGATTTCACCGGCTTTGATTGGGGGGCGGCAACAGGTTCGGGCGGCGGCACAAGTTTTAGAGATATCTTTTCCGATCTTTTCGGCGGCGGCGCAGCCAAGGAGCGCGAACCTCCCCGGCCGCAGCCAAAGCGGGGCGCCGACATCGAGATGCCTCTGGCGCTCTCCTTTGAAGAGGCGATTAAGGGACTCACAACAAATATCACGGTCAATCGGTCGGAGCAGTGTTCTCGATGCAACGGCGCGGGCGATATTGGTGGTCCAGCGATTATTTGTCCGACCTGCAAAGGCTCCGGGCAGGTGCAGCGCGCCGGGGGGCGTCTGCGTTTTGCTCAGGAGTGTACTGACTGTGAAGGGACGGGACGAAGACGTTCGCCGTGCTCTTTGTGCAAGGGCAAAGGCACGGTTCCGAAAACGGAGACAGTTAAAGTCCGTATACCAGCGGGAGTCGAAACGGGTTCGCGCGTGAGGATTCCAGGCAAGGGTGAAGGCGGGCGTCTTGGTGCGCCTGCGGGCGATCTGCACATCATCACAAACGTCGGCAAGCACAGACATTTCACGCGTAAAGGCGACAACATCTACGTAACCGTGCCCATCACGGTGCCTGAAGCTGCGCTCGGTGCAAAGATCGAAGTGCCTACCGTTGAAGGCAAAGCCCAGTTGCGTATACCACCAGGCACGCAATCAGGACAGAAGTTTCGTTTGCGCCAGCGAGGAGCGCCGTCTCTGCGCAAGCCAGGAGCCCATGGTGATCAGTTCGTTGAAGTGCAGGTGACCCTGCCGAAGGTGATCTCCGAAGAGACAAAAGAGCTTCTGCGGGAGTACTCAAAGATGAACTCTGAGAACCCGCGCGTGGAGATGGGGCTGGAATAGGTGCCGGGTCAGGTGCCGGGTGCCGGGTGTCAGGTGTTGGACCACCTATTGGCCACTGAGATACACGACATTTCATGCTTGACACCCGACACCTGATACCCGACACCCGACACCCGATACCCGATACCCGACACCCGATACCCGACACCTGAGACCTGAATGTTATGAAGCGTAAGGCCAAGACATATACGATCAGCGCGGTGGCAGACCAGTATGGTATCCACCCTCAGACACTGCGCCTTTATGAACGCGAAGGTTTGCTAAAGCCATCGCGGTCGGAAGGCAACACGCGTCTTTACACCGACCCGGACCTTGCCCGCCTCGAGTTAATACTCGCGCTGACGCGTGACTTGGGTGTAAACCTTGCGGGTGTGGAAATTATCCTCAACATGCGTGAGAAGATGGATGCAATGCAGCAGGAGTTTGAGCGCTTCTTTCAGTATTTGCAATCTCACGCAGAAGAACTGACCAACTTCGCTGAGCCACCACCCGAAGGCAGCACAGACGCTCTCGTCCCTTTCACTCGCGCTGCTTCCCTACGCCGTAGAGGCGCTTCGCGCGGATAGAGCGCTAACCTACAGCAGCCCATTGGAAGTGGTTAAAGCATCACGGCGTTTGATAAAACGATCCACGAAATAATACGAGGAATTGAAGGGATTGATATGTGCCGCACTGAAAAGAAGCACGCTCGTGATCGTCGCCTGACCCGCTTTGGGTTAACAGCACTTGTTTTGGCCCTCACAACGGTAATCATCTCCTTTGTCGCTGCGCAGCAACCAGGCACACAAACAAACGACCAGCTCACCGGTAACTGGGCCGTGCGCTCGCCCAATTCAGATGGCACGTCGCGCGTGTCCTACTTCAATTTGAAACAGGACGGTTCCCGGATTACTGGTTCCATACGTGTGACGCAGTTTTACTACCTCATCACCGAAAGCACAGGTAGCCCCGAGGGCTTCACTCTCATTGCGACGATGAAAGATGGTGGGAACGAACGGCGCGTGCAATATGAGGGGAAGCTGGTGGGAAACGAACTTCACGTTGCTACGCGGCGCCGGCCTGATGCCCAGCTTACCTGGATGGTGGCCCAGCGTGCTCCGGACAGTGAGGGTGCTCTCCCGGCGCGTATTCCTCCTCCCGAACGCCACAAAGTGCCATACAACGGACTCGCGAAAACGCCGCCGATGGGCTGGAACAGTTGGAATAAATTTGCCGGACGCGTGGACGATGCGACCGTGCGCGGCATTGCTGACGCGATGGCCGGCAACGGGATGAAGGAGGCGGGCTACCGTTACGTGAACATCGACGACACCTGGGAAGGTGGTCGGGATGCCCAGGGCAACATCCAAACGAACAAGAAATTCCCGGACATGAAAGCGTTGGCCGATTATGTTCACAGCAAGGGATTGAAGCTGGGTATCTACTCCTCTCCGGGTCCAAACACTTGTGCCGGCTATGAGGGCAGCTATGGCCACGAAGAGCAAGACGCCAGGACCTACGCGGCCTGGGGGATCGACTATTTGAAGTATGACTGGTGTGGCGCGCGCACGCTCTACACGGATGAAGAGATGCCTGCCATCTACCAGAAAATGGGCGACGCGCTGCTCAAGACGGGTCGACCCATCGTCTACAGTCTTTGCCAGTATGGGCGGCTCGATGTCTGGAAATGGGGCGCCGAAGTGGGCGGTAACCTTTGGCGCACAACGGGCGATATACGCGACACCTGGGATTCAATGACAAGGATTGGCTTCGGACAGAATGAACTCGCGCCCTGGGCCAAGCCGGGTCATTGGAATGATCCAGACATGCTGGAAATTGGAAACGGCGGCATGAGCGATAACGAATACAAGACACATATGAGTCTTTGGGCGATTCTGGCCGCGCCGCTGTTGGCTGGAAACGATCTTCGTAGCATGAGTCCGGCGACTCTGGCAATTCTCACCAACCGGGAAGTGATTGCTGTGGACCAGGACAAGGATGGAAAACAGGGCGCGCGCGTCTCGAAGTCTGGAGATCAGGAGATCTGGACCAAACCGCTCTCAGGTGGCGGGCTTGCAGTAGGCATTTTCAATCGCGCGAATGCGGACGCGCCTACTACCGTCTACTGGTCGGATTTGGGCATCAACAAAAAGTCACGTCTACGTGACCTTTGGGAGCACAAGGACATCGAGTGGTCCGGTCCTGAATTCTCGGTGACGATTCCTGGGCACGGAGTGGTTCTGTTAAGGGTGAGTCGGTAGTCATTTTCCGTTTTCCATTTCACATCTGTCATTGTGTTGGCCAATAGATTACTCAACGAGAAGAGCACCACTCAATTACGGAACCGCGAGCGGTAGCGACCGGATGCTGCCACTCAAACTCAACGAGTACCGCTGCCCACGGAACCATTTGCGGTAGCCAATGGATGCTAAGCTCAACCTGCATCATTTCGAACTGACACTAAACAAGCAAGTTGAACTCATGATCCATTGGCTACCGCAAATGGTTCTGTGCGTTGAGTCCGTACTCCGTCACTTGATGTCGTCAAGTCGGGCCTTGGCCTCCAGGATGATTCCTCTCAGTCTCTCCAACTCTTCGAGCGTCATCAACACGGTAACTTTGTCGCAGATTCCGCTCGTTACCGATACGGCCGTACCACTTCGGCTTTGACGAAAGACGTTGACGTCCAAATCTCCCGCGGTCCGGTAACGAGCTTCAAAGCCAGGAAGTTTGGTAACCGTTTCATTTACACGACCGATGGTTTCAAGAGCCTTAACGAATGAATTGATTTCTTCATAATCAATAAAGGACCTATCTTCGTGAGGCCTTTCACCGGCTTGCCTAAGCGCAATTACAATTCCAGTCGCACGACTCGAGTCGGCAGAGTCCTTTAACTCGATGGCGTCAACACGCAGATCGCCTCCACGGACGTTTAGATTGGAGATTTGACTGAAACCTTTAATCAAGACTCTCTCATATCGTAATTCAATTGCTTCTAGCTTCGTTCGAGGCTCAAATGGTTCACAGGCGAGGGGTCTGCGAAACTCGGGACCAGACCTCTGCGCTGAAACAGATCCACAAAAAAACATCAGCATCGATACGACAAGAATGGTGAAACGCATTTGGTACATAAAAGACAACTCCTTCCGGTTGCCGCCGCAACAGGGCACCCGAGTGCAGGTGTTAATTTCACTATCGGTAGTGCAACCTTAGAATAAAACGCTTTGTTGCGAAGAGGAGAGGAAAAAGTGTTTGTCCGTGAATCACGCGTCAGAAGGACTCGCTTGTTCCTAATTCTTGAGAGCGGTCGGCCGGAAAAAATAGTTCAGCCGCAGATTTACGGAGATCAACGCGGTCTTAAATTGACCTTCGCGATCCTCAGTCGCGTTGCCGGCGATTCAAGACGGAATTAGCCGTGGATGAACGCGGATATTCGCAGATCTGAGAAAAGCCTAACTCAACGCTGCCTCTAAGCATGAGCCGCGGAGGCAGCACGGTGCCAGCGCTCCAGCAGTTTTCGTCGATTCTCCAGCTTTTTTTCGATGTTTGGCGCCTTCATTACCAGGCGTTCAAGGTGTGACAGGTAGTCTGGCTCGCCAAGCAGTTCTCTGATTTCGGCGATGAACGGTTGGAGCTTTGCAAATACGACGACGTGTTCCGTGTTGGCTTCCAGAAACATCTTTTCATCGATGCCGCCGTTGTTAACCAATGAAGATGCAGACTCCCAGTGCGAAGCAACCATGCGGTAATACGCGCTCTGCTTCTGGCCGCTGAGCAGCAGTTGGACGATCTCCCTCCCGCTTTGTGGATTGAATTCCGATGAGAACCACGCGCGGGCCTCTCGCATCAATGCTTCCGACCGGATCTTGTAAAGCTCAATTATGGCCAGGGCACTGTTGTCCATAAGTTTCTCCTTTGAATCGGGTTGACACAAAATGAATCAGGTTGATTCGAAATCCTCTCAGTTGGGGGCAAAGCGAAGCGCGCCCCCGCTTAAGCTGTAAGGGTTTTCAACTCATGAGAAGACTGTTATTTCATACTGGAGATAGTCTGGGCCCTTTCGGTCGCTGCAATGAACCGCATCGAACTCTGAGAGCCAGCATGATCCAGCAGCAAAGAACGACAGAGCGCGAGATTGTGGCTGGCTTCCGGGAGCGTCCCTCGAGACTGACTCAGCGCTAACTCAAATTCGCGTTCGGCCTCGAGCAAACGGCCGCTGCGTGCCAGTATCACGCCGAGATTATTATGGCTGGTTGGAAACGGCTCCTTCGCTCGCCTTATGGCCTCCTTAAAAAGAGATGTTGCTGCTTCGTGGTCATCCTCGTTCATGGCGAGCACGCCTAACTTGAAATAGGCCTGCGGGTACTTGCCGTCTGACATCGCGATGGCCTGCTGGTAAGCCTGTTTGGCTTCACTCAGTCGCTTAAGATCTTCGAGTGCTACGCCAAGCGAATAATGCGCCCTGGGATAACTGTTATTGCTGGCCCTGATTGCTTCGCGGTACATAGCGACGGCGTCTTCTGTGCGCCAGAGCTCGTAGTAACAGACACCGATGTTGTACAAGGCCTGCGCGTAAGCCGCTCCCGCATCGGGCGAAACACGCCCGTAATCGGCAATCGCAGATTCGTATTCAGCTCTGAGATACTTAGCGTTGCCGCGCTTGATAAGGTCTCGCGCCACAGCCGGGCTCGTTTGAGCCAACGCGACTCCACCCAACATAAGGATCGCGAATAATCCAAACAATAAGTTTCTGAACTTCATCACCATCAACCTCCTGCAGATGAACTAAGGCTGAGAGGCAGATTAAGGTGTGGTGATACTCAGAGTCTTTCCTGTTATTGCTGTGCCTTGACTAATCTTGCTAGTTAACTCAAGTCTGAAACGTTAGCCGGTAAGAGTTTGGCGTCGTCCCTGTAAGCTTACGAAAAAGCCTCGTAAAGTGACTCTGGTGACTGAATCCCGACTGCAGGCCAACCTCGATCAGCGGCATTTCACTCCTGGCCAGCAGTTCCTTCGCGCGGTCGACCCTAAACTTCATCAGATACTGATGCGGTGTGGTTCCCGTGGTTCTCTTAAACTCCCGCGCGAAATGGAACGTGCTCATGCCGGCCACGGTTGATAATTCAGCCAGGCTCAAGTCTCGGCCGTAGTTATCGCCAATGAAGTCAATCACATGTCTCAGCTTTTGCCCGGACAGGCCGCCTAACAAACGATGATGGCCGTTACCTGAAGCAGAGTAATGTCTGAGCAGATGAATTGCCAGAACGTTCCGAAGCGATTCTGCATACAACCGGCCGCCCAGGCCCTCCGTCCGGAGTTCGGAAAGAAGCGCGAACCCAACGTTGCTGATAACTGGATCAAACGGCGCACAACTCTCAATTATGTCCACGTCCCTGGTGCGCGATTCCTGGGCCGCGCGCAAGAGCAGCGAAGGGTCCAGAAAGATAGCGAGCTGTTCCGACTCTCCTTCGAGCCTGACAGAGTAGGACTGGCCTGAGGGAATAACGCAGATACTGCCTTTGTTTCCTGCCCGCGCGAGAAATCCGCTGGCCGTCCGTATCTCGCCATTGCAGTTTTCGCCGAGCGTCAGAGTGATCAAGTGTTCCGGGTTGTGGTGTTCTGGAAGTTCGCCAGTTCTCATTCGATAATGAACTAGACTGAGACCTTCCCAGGATGCCTTGGTCTTGTGCAGTACAGGCGAGGCAGGAGCCCCTTCTACGATATTCATTTTTAACCTATGTGGCTGCGGGAGCGCGACCCGCGTTTCGGTTTTCGAGTTCAGCGGCGACGAGCTCGAGTCGAATGCTGGCGGAGGCGCTCAAGTACGGCTGCGCCGGCGCGAGCAAATGCCCGGCGGTCGCAGAACAGTTGAAAAGCCCAGTTAGCTCCCATTTCGAGAGCGTTAATTTCAAAAGCCAGTTGCGTTGGATCTACTTTGGGGTTGAAATGCCCGGCCTCCTGAGCCTCCACGATTGTTCGGCGCAGCACGGTCAGCCATTCCTTCATGATTTCGGCAATACGGTCACGCACGCGACCCGGTCGACTATCAAACTCAGCCGACGCGGCTACGAAGAAGCACCCACCGCGAAAGACCTGACTGTTTGCATAAGCGAACCACGTCTCGCACAACTTGCTCAGGCGCGGCAGGCCTTTCTTTGCTTCAAAGGCTGGTTTGACTACTTTTTCGATGAAGATGTGGCGGGCTGCCTCGACGGTGGCGAGCTGCAGGTCTTCTTTTGACCCGAAGTGAGCAAACAGGCCGCTCTTGCTCATCTTCGTCTGAGTGGCGAGGCGCCCGATAGTCAATCCTTCGAGACCTTCCTCCGACGCCAGGTGAACCGCCACTTCGAGGATGGCCTGGCGGCTGCGATCACCCTGCGTCTGACGAGCCTTTGCGGCTGCACTTCTCATTTCGTCAATTCAAGAACGCTCGTGATGAAATTGAGTCACAGACTAAAGTCTGTGCCACTCCGAAAACCAGGTAGCAATATAGCACGAACGTTCGTATTTGCTCAAGGGGTGTGAAAACAACAAAAGGCCTGTGGTGTTTTGCAGGTCAGGAAGGTAATTTGCAGGTCGGGAAGGTGGGCTTGCCCCCGCCAAAGTTGGAACAGCCTTCAGGGTCACTGGAGATCTTCAAGCTGAGTGATTTCTTCTGATGTGAAGGCTCATCAGAGTTGGGCGGGGGCAAGCCCACCTTCCTTACCTGCAAATTAACGAAGGTCCTTTTTGGGTTTCAGTAGGTCCTACGGCACTGAACTTTAATGCCGCGCTGCGAATTACCAATCCTTGACTTCCACGCATTGAATGTTAAAACTTGTGCGGCCTCGTCCTTGAAAAGCCAATCTGACAAACCGTGAGGTGATTTATGAAACGCTTCGGAAAAGTGTCGCGTAGACCCACCGTTCGGCTGCGAAGTGCGTCCCTGCTCTGCATCGTTGGGTTACTGGTGCCCCTCGTCAGCTTCTCCCCGCTGGTCGGTGTGCGCGCTTCACTCGACGTGCAGCAACCAGGCCCCTATAAGCGATCTCTGACGCATCTCGACTACGATTCCTGGCGTTCAATCCAAGCTCCCCAGATTTCTCGTGACGGGCGGTTTGTGGCATACGCCTTCCTACCGCAAGACGGCGATGGTGAGATAGTAGTGCGCAACGTTGCGAGCGGCCAGGATTGGCGGGCACCACGCGGGTATCGTCCTCCCGTCCCGCCGCCTGACGATCCAAGCGCGAACGTTGGGGAAATACTGGCAGCGCAAGCGCGTTTGGTTCGGCCCGTCTTCACTGCTGATAGCCGCTTCCTCGTCTTCAGCATCGAGCCCACCAAGGCCGAAGTAAATAAAGCTAAGAAGGACAAGAAGAAGCCGGAAGAGATGCCTAAGAACGCTCTCGGGATCATGGATCTTTCTACTGGAAACGTCTCGCGCAGAGACAACGTGAAAAGCTTCCAGGTTCCGGAAGACGGTTCAGGGTTCATCGCATACCTCCTGGAACCCAAGCCGCCGCCACCAGATGAGAAGAAGGCCGACGACAAAAGCACAAGCGGCGGCGTACGACCAACCGAAGGCCAACCAATTCCACCCACGCAACCAACTGCATCGCCTCAGCCAGGCGCCTCGCCATCTGCATCCCAATCCAGCGCCTCCCAATCTGCGGAAGGCCCTGCAAAACCAGCCGCTCGGAGCCAGAAGAAAAAAGAATATGGCAGCGATCTTGTTTTCAAAAACGTCTTGAAGGGGAATGAATATTTCTTCAATGATGTGTTGGATTACACTCTCAGCAAAGATGCAAAAACGCTCGTCTTTACGGTTTCTGCTAAGAAGGAAGACTCGAATGGTGTTTACGTGGTGACGCCCAACCCGGAGTTTCCTGACCCGATGACGGCCCCGGCGGCCTTGATCACCGGCAAAGGCAAATACCTGAAACTAACCTGGGACGAAGACCAAACCCGTTTAGCCTTTATCAGCGACAAAAATGACGCGGATGCAAAACAGCCCAAGTTCAACCTCTATTATTGGGATCGCAAGAGTCCTCAAGCGGTGGAGGCGGTCTCAACTGCATCCCCGGGATTCCGCAAAGACTTTGTCGTTAGCGAAAAGGCAAATCTGAGCTTCTCACTTGACGGCAGCCGTTTGTTCCTGGGAACTGCGCCTCCTCCCGAGCCAGAGAAGAGTTCGGACGAAGAAACTCCCGCGGACGAAAAGGTTCTGGTTGACCTTTGGCATTGGAAAGACGACTACATCCAACCGATCCAAAGGATTCGCGCCGAGCAGGAGCGAAACAAATCCTACCGCGCGGTTTGGCACGTTAAAGATCGAAAGTTTGTCCAGCTTGCCGACGAAACGATGGAAAACATTTCGCCTTCAAACGACGGGCGTTATGCGATCGGCTCAGACAACCGCCAATATCGAACGATGTCTGACTATAACCCTGGACTTTCGGATTACTACCTCG
>JBOGOU010000506.1:0-5222 GCA_050748205.1 Pyrinomonadaceae bacterium
GCATTTGATCGCTCCGGAATTGATCCTCACGGCGTGCGCCTGTATCGCTCTAGTGATGGAGGTTATCCTGCCCTACCGCAAGAGCAAGGTAACCGCATACTTCGCGCTTGTTGGCGTGGCCCTGGCAAGTGTCTCACTTGGCGTGCAGTGGTGGTACACACGCGACGTCCTCCCACTCGATGGCTTCTATGGAATGGTGCGCATAGATGGCTTTGCGCTGCTCTTCAAGGCGATCTTTTTGGTTGCTGCCGCACTCGCCATAGCGATTTCCACGCGCTTTCTCGATATCGAAGGCGAACAGCACGGTGAATACTATGCATTGGTCTTGTTTGCCACAGTTGGCATGATGTTCCTCGCCTGCGGCTATGATTTGATCTCGCTCTATATCAGTTTGGAACTCATGGCGCTGACGTTTTATGTGCTGGTCGCCTTCACCAAACGCGAGAAACGTTCCAACGAAGCGGCGATGAAATATTTTCTTCTTGGTGCCTTTTCCTCCGGGATTCTTCTCTATGGAATGTCCTTACTTTACGGCCTCGCCGGCTCGACCAACGTCGGCGAGATTGGCCGCAGTGTTGGGACAATGGTTGCTTCGATGAAAGAAGCCGGCACTGCAAGCGGGGTCGCCTCGCTCAGGCCAATGTTGTTGCTCGGAATGATTGCGCTTGCGGCGGGACTGTTTTTCAAGGTTGCGGCCGTACCTTTTCACATGTGGGCGCCCGATGCCTACGAAGGTGCACCCACCTCAGTTACGGCATTTCTATCCACCGGTTCGAAAGCTGCAAGTTTTGCCCTGTACGCACGAATATTCATGGAAGCGCTGCCCAGTATGAGAGTCGACTGGGCACCTCTACTGGGCCTCGTCGCAGCCATAACGATCATGGTGGGAAACTGGGCGGCAGTCACGCAGGAAAACTCGAAGCGATTGTTGGCGTATTCGTCGATTTCAAACGCAGGTTATCTACTGCTGGGATTAGTCGCCGCAAACACTTACGGGTACTTAGGGCTCTTGATATATCTGTTTGTGTACACACTGATGAACATGGGAGCGTTCGGTGTCATTATCAGCCTGCGCCGGCGTGGCATCATCGGCGATAACGTGGACGACATGACAGGGTTGGCTCAGAAGGCGCCAGGCCTGGCGGCCATGATGGCCGTATTCATGCTTTCCCTCGGCGGCCTGCCGATGACCGGTGGCTTCATCGGTAAGTACTTTCTTTTCGGCGGCCTGTTGCAGCGCGGGCAAACCGATGGCAAGAGTTGGTATTACTGGCTGGCGATTTGGGCAATCATAAATACGGTAGTTTCCTTTTACTATTACATACGCTTTATTAAGGTGATGTATTTGGGCGACCGCACGGCTGATAACCAACCGCTCGAGCTCTCGCCTGCCCTACGGGCGGCGCTCGTTGTATCGCTTGTGGGAATTATCTTTGTGGGCGTCTATCCCCAGCCGTTGATTAATCTGGCGCAGAAGTTGATTCTGCCGTTGGCGTCTCTAGGATCGGTGGCGCTCAGGTAAGGGATTTGCTCGTCCGGTTCATGTGCACACACTCTCGGCGATGTTTTGGTGACAAAGCATCGCCTTTCGCTTTATGTATCTCTATTACTTCTTTGCAGCGATTGTCATCTGGCTAGGTATAGTTTCTCTTCGAGGAGGTATTCGCTTTGCGCAGTATGTGCGTCGCGAAACTGCTCGAGCTCTTCCTGACTTTACGCCCTTCGCTTCAATCCTAGCTCCGTTTCGCGGCCTCGATCAGGGCTTGCGCGAGAATATAGCGGCCCTCTTCGATCAGGACTATCCGGCCTACGAGCTCATTTTCGTAACTGACCGCGTTGATGATCCGGCGATTGCCGTAATTGAAGATCTGGAGCATTCGGTGAGGGACGCTCCACACTTGAGCAGTGCCGGAAAGCGTATTGCTGCTCGCACGATAATTGCGGGACCGGCAACTGACAGCGGACAGAAGGTCCATAACCTGCGCGTTGCCGTTCGGGAAATTGATTCACGAACGGAAGTGCTGGTCTTTGTTGATACTGACGCCCGGCCACATAGTCGGTGGCTACGATCGATTGTTGAGCCCTTGCAGGATGAACGAATCGGGGCTGCCACTGGCTACCGTTGGTTTGTTCCCGTGGGCGGCGGATTCGCATCACATCTGCGTTCGGTTTGGAATGCTTCAATCGCTTCGGCTTTGGGAGCGAGCGAGGAAAAGAACTTCTGCTGGGGCGGTTCAACGGCCATCAGGAGAGAGACATTTGAACGTCTGAGCATCAGAAAACGCTGGCAAGGCACCGTTTCTGACGACTTCACTCTGACGCGAGCGCTGCAGGAAGAAAAACTCCCAATACATTTTGTGCCGGCCTGCCTGACTGCTTCATTGGAGGATTGCACTCTGCGAGAGTTGTTTGAGTTTACAACTCGGCAATTGAAGATCACGCGCGCTTATGCGTCTCACCTGTGGAAAGCCGCCCTCATCGGCAGTTTGCTGTTCAGCCTCGTCTTTTTCGGTGGCCTTGTCTTGGTTAGCATCCGCGCAATTCTGGAACTTACTTTTGTGATCCCGCTAGCGCTCCTTTGCCTTATTTTTGTCTTAGGCGCTGCTAAGGCTTACATTCGGCTGAGCGCGGTTAGCATTCCGCTGGCATCGTATCGCAGTCAATTGCGGCGCGGCCTTTTAGCTCAGGTGTTTCTTTGGCCCATAGCCTCGGCGCTTTTTCTCTACAATTCTCTGGCAGCCGCAGCCTCCAGCCGGATTAGCTGGCGGGGAATTACGTACGAATTGAAATCGCCAACTGAAGCTGTCATTATCCGTGGCACAGACTTTAGTCTGTGAATTCAACCGTGGTCGGTGGTATTTCAGATAGAATCACAGACTAAAGTCTGTGCCACGATTAAGCCATGGCGAACAAAGCTGTACAACTTGTTCAACTCCTCCGATCCAGTAAGCGCGAGAAGCGGCTCGGCACGGTAATCCTCTTTGTCACTTCCCGCTGCAACGCATTCTGCAAGACGTGTTTCTACTACCAAGAGTTAAACCATCCCGGCGATATGACCTTCGCGCAGATTGAGAAGATCTCGCGCACAATGCCGCCCATCACTGATCTGTGGCTGTCTGGAGGCGAGCCGACCTTGCGACGCGATGTGTCTGAAATCATCGATACATTTGTTGCTAACAATCGCGTCAACCGTGTCATCATTCCTACCAACGCGCTAATTAAGTCAAGGGTCTTCGAGATTGTGGATCGGGCTCTTGCAACGCATCCCGCTCTCGACTTGTATTTGAACATCGCCCTGGACGGCTATGGTAAAACGCACGATCGCATCCGCGGCGTACCGGGAAACTGGGAAAAGGCCCTCGACTGCATCGAGTCTCTTTACTCCCTGAAGCAGAAGTATGCTGATCGCTTTCGACTGAATGTGAATACGGTTGTTTGCGCCGAGAACTACACTGAAATCGAGAAGCTTGCGGAACACATGTGGCGGAACTTTCGGCTCGATGGTCAGTATTTCAACATTGTGCGAGGTGAAACGCCCGTTGGCGACGAGATCAAACAGGTGCCTCCGGAATCACTGCCTGCCATGTACTCCTTCGTCTCCCGGCTGACCAAGCGATACGGTGATCGAATGTTCGCAGGCGATGATGCCGGCAAACGCTTCGTAAAGAATGTTGCGTACGTTGGCGCCATCACGACTCATTACCGCACCCAGCACGCAAACTTTAAGGAATCGACTGCCTGGCCGTTCCCCTGCACGGCCGGTGAAACAACAGCCGTGATCGATTACAACGGGGATGTACGCGCCTGCGAGCTGCGCGACAAGTTTGCGACTCTTGCGGATTTCGATTACGACTTTGGCAAGCTTTGGGCTGCGCACGAACGTGAAGTCGAGCTGCAAGCAATCGATGGAGGCAAAGCTTGCTGGTGTACGCACGTGTGCTTTATTCACGACTCCATGCGTCATTCTCGTCGCGCCCTGCTGTACGAGCTGCCCAAGAATTTTTTGACCCGAGAAAGTTGGTAGATAACCCAGATGGCCAGTAGCGATGATCAGGACACTAATCGCAAAAGCGGCATCGCCTACGCCGCGGCTTTCGCACTGTTCGCTTCAGTAGCTGGCCTTTGTGGTTTTGGTTGGGCACTCGACCGCTGGTTGGGGACCGGGCCCTGGCTAATGGTAGGCGGACTGGTATTGGGTGCGGTGGTAGGCTTTTATCAATTTGTCCGGCTCACGTCGAAATTGTCGTGAAGACTTGGGGGTGCTACGGAACCGGCAGCCATACCGCCCCCGAACCAGGTAGAGATGCAGTTTCGTACTCTCATTAGCACCGTGGCTTTAGCCCGGCGGAATTAGTGCTTAGGACTCTCATTCACACCGCCGGCTTTAGCCCGGTGGCAAAGGGGCTTCATACGTGTCCTTAACCGTTTCTAACGGTTTCCCTGCGCGGCCAAGAGCAAACCGTTGAAACGGTTCAGAAGATTTTCAGTTGCCTGGCTAGTCACCGGGCTGAAGCTACGGTGTGAATAAGAGGGCAAGAACGCAAACTGAACCACTACCTAGAATTAAGTGGTGGGGCAGTTTGATGTCCGATAAGCTTCAGCTTGTCGTGGCGCTGCGACAAACTAAAGTTTATTGGACACTCTTTGACCAAACTGACCCACTACCCTCGAACCAGCCTGCCTCGACAATCCGCTGACTTCCCGTGTAAAATCACCGGCTTCGCAAATGAAACAAACTGCTGACAATGTAGGTGGGAGTGCTTCTTCATCCGGAACCGAGAAGGGGATTGATGCGCGTGTGTTTCGCACCATGGCGGCGTCGGTTGCGCTAACCGTGATTATTAGTTTGCCCTTCGCGCCCTGGCGCGTCACCACCGGATTGCTTGTGGGTGGTCTCCTTTCACTGCTCAACCACCACTGGATGCGGACGTCCATATCGGCTGCTTTCGATCGCGCATTGGGCCGGGGAACAAGGCCCCGAATCAAGTTGGCGCGATACATTCTCCGTTACGTCGTGATCTTCACGATCGTCTTTGCCGCCTACAAGCTCAATGTTGTTTCCCTGGCGGCAACTCTTGCCGGGTTATGTAGTTTCGTGGTTGCAATATTTGTCGAGGCTTTTAGAGAGATTTATTTCGCTATCATCCATCGAGAGGAAATCAGTTAATGTTCTGGTTGCTGGAGACCGCAAAGGCCGCCGAGCACGGTGAAAAGACTGAGCA
>JBOGOU010000507.1:0-21968 GCA_050748205.1 Pyrinomonadaceae bacterium
CAAAGGTTGATACATCCAATTTTTACTAAGCCGCTGACTCATCATATCTTCAATTGACCGATAATGGCGGCAGTCTCTTGGTACGCACGACAGATGGGACGCAACTCAGCTATCAGTCATTCAACAACGAATGGCGTTGCACCCAGACAAAGGATCGCAACGGCAACTACATCACGGTCAACTACGATGGGCTGGGACACATCACGACTATTGTCGACACCCTCGCCCGAACCATCACTTTCAACTATGACACCAACGCCAACCTCATTTCGATCACCCAGAGCTGGACTGTGAATGGCGTAGCAACCCTCCATACCTGGGCCAGCTTCGGTTGGTCGACCAAAACACTTCAGCCGACCTTCTCGGGGGCGATGGTGGTGGGCGCGAATTCGGCAATGCTTCCCGTGCTCAGCCAGGTTGGATTAGACGATGGCTCCCGTTACACCTTTGAATACAACGCCACGGGCCAGTTGAACCCCCTCAGAAGCTACCGTTCTGATAACGTTGAGCGTGCTTATACGGCTTATGACTACGACTCTCCCGCGAATGATTGTCCGCGCTTAGTAGATACTCACGTCTGGGCTGAAAACTGGACGGGCATCAATGGTGTGCCGACGGAAGTAGCAACGAATTACGGCGTAGAGGGCGACGCCCACACGCTTTATGTGGTGGGCGATCCGAATACCACCCTCTACAAGGAATTCTATGGAACCGGTTATCAGCGTGGTCTCACGACGCAAACTGAAGTTTGGTCTGCGGGGATTAAGCAGAAGTGGACTACCAACACCTGGACTCAAGACAACATCGGCGTCAGCTATCAAACGAACCCGAGGGTAGCAGAATCGAACATTTATGATGGCACGAATCACCGCCGGACCACCGTAGACTATCAAGCGTACACGCTGTCAGGCGGCGCGAGTTGTAACTTGCCAAAGGACGTCCGGGAATATGCCACCGATGCCACCACAGTGCTCCGACGTTCGCATACCGAGTACCGGATGGACCCAACCGCCGATGCCGCATACCTGGATCGCCACATCATTGGACTGGCCAAGGAGCAGACTTTGTATGAGGTAAATGGCGGCACGGAGACTCTCATGTCTAAGGCAGGCTTTGGTTACGATGAAGCCAACTCGATCCAGGGCTCAGATGCGCCCGTTAACCACGACAGCTCTTATGGTGGCAACTTCCTCGCCGGTCGCGCTAATCAAACGAGCGTGAAGCGCTACGATGTTACAAACACTTCTCAGTTCACCTTGACGAGCATGAAGTACAACACGGCAGGCGCGGTCGTCGATTCAGCCGATCCGCTCTCGCATCACACGCTCGTGAACTATGCGGATTCTTTCTCTGACGGTAACAACGGCCGCAATACTCTTGCTTATCCGAAAACGATCATTGATGCAGATGGTTATTCCTCAACCGTCATTTACAACTTCGATTTTGGTGCGGTGACCAGTAAACAGACGCCGCAGCCAAACACTACTCAGAACCTTCCAGGTCCGGTGCAAACTTTTGCGTACGACGCGACCGGCAGATTTGAAAGGGTGACAACCTCGACCAATGGCGCCTATACGAGGTATGTTTATGGACCGGACTACCTACTTACTTTGTCTACAGTCAATAACGTTGCCGACGAAGCATACTCCAACACCCAGTTCGATGGTTTAGGAAGAATCACCGGCGTTGCCTCCGATCATCCCGGCAGCAGCGGCGGTTATAAGGCGCAAGTGACCCAATATGATCTGATGGGCCGGGCTATCAAGCAGTCCAATCCGAGTGAGATCGACGGTTCATGGAACCCCGCTGGTGATGATGCCGCCGGCTGGCTCTACACCCAGCAAACCTACGACTGGAAAGGCCGTCCACTAGTGACCACGAATACCGACCTCACCACGAAAACGGCCAGCTATGGTGGCTGTGGTTGTGCTGGAAGCGAAATCATGATGTTGACCGATGAAGGTACGATCAGCAATGGCGTTCCCAAGCGGCGGCAACAGAAGAATTATGCCGACGTCCTGGGCCGCACCGTGAAAACCGAGGTGCTCAACTGGGAAGGCGGCGGTGTTTATTCCGCCACCGTGAGTGAATACAACGCCCGTGATCAGGTCAGCAGTGTCAAGCGATACGCAGGAGCGGCCGCGAGCGACGGCAGCTGTGCCAGCGGCACCTGCCAACAAACCACCTCGACCTATGATGGCTACGGTCGCTTAAGGACTCAGCACGTCCCCGAACAGAACACAGGAACTGTCACCACCTGGGATTACAATCTTGATGATACAACCCAAAAAATCACCGACGCCCGAGGTGCATCTCAAACTTTCGGTTACAACAACCGCCATCTAGTGACAGCCATCGCTTATGCTGCACCGGGCGGTTCCGGCATCTCCGTTCCGGTGCCAGTGAGTATTGGTTACGACGCAGCCGGCAATCGCATTTCGATGAGCGACGGGCTTGGTTCAGTCGTTTATGGCTATGATCAACTCTCAATTCTGAACGTGGAAACGCGGTCGTTTCCAGTAGGAACTTACTCGATCAACTACAGTTATAATTTGGCAGGCAAACTCACCAGCGTAATAGACCCGTTTGGGGCCAGCTTCAGCTATGAACGCGACACTGAGGGCCGGTTGAAGACTCTGACTGGATCACCCTACTCTAATGTCACAGATTATGTGACAGATGTGAAATACAGAGCCTGGGGCGCACCCAAGAGCGTCTCCTACAGGGACGCTGGTTCGACTATCAGTTACAACGCCCGTATGGAACCCGCGGAATTCCGGTTGACTGCGAATGGCACTGGTGCAAGTATTATTCGTGAGAATTACACGTACTTTGCCGACGGCAGAGCTGCGCAGCTTACTGATTTGGACGACACTCCGGGCACTAATCCACCAACCACGCTGCGCTTTCTCAGCCGCGCTTACATTTACGATCAGGTGGGCCGAGTGACAATGGGCTACGGCACCGGCGGTGGCGGCCAAGGAGTACCCTACAGTCAAAGCTACTCTTACGACGAGTATGGAAACACGACCGGACGCTCAGGCGTCTACTACAGCTATAACAACAACCCCTACACATTCGATGACGCGTCCTACCCGAACAATGACAACCGGCGCTCCGGCTGGAGCTACAATGCTGCCGGTCAAGTCGTAGCGACGCCGTTGTCGAGTTCCGATCGCCCGCGAAATATGTCCTATGACGCGGCAGGTCGGTTGGTCACAAGCACAGAATTTGGGCAATTCAACACAACCACTTATTCTGCGGGGTACGATGGTGACGGGAAGTTAGCGTATGAGTCAAGTAACACGTCGACGGTAACCGAGATATCTTACATTGTGCGCTCAACTGCTTTGGGCGGTGAAGTGCTAACGCGGCTGGATCAATCTGGAAATAAAAAGACCACGCATGTACCGGCGGAGGGATTGCTATTTGCTACGCAGACGACAGTTGGCGGAGCCTATGTCCTGGCAACCTACCGCAATCCACTGGGGATTACAGAGACCGGCAAGGCGGTCTACGATCCTTTGGGCAACTATATCCCGTTCCAACAGTGGATCGATCCTCGTCCACCAGTTGGCAGCTACAACTCCTCCTCAATGGGCGGACTATCCGCAAGCCAGGCGAATCCAAATAGCTATGGACTTGGATGTTTAAGGGACGGTCTTCCAGCGAACTGTGACAGTGTCTTGCGGTCGATTAACCATGGCGGAGCTGGCAGTATAATCGTCACAGGAACTCAGAATCCGCTCGTGGTGCTTGCGAATCTAGGCATCACACTTAACGTGAGGAAACAATATGTAACCGTTCCGGTTGAGCCTGGCGACCTCGATGAATTAGCAGGCATAGATAAAGTCGACGTCCTGGACTACGCACACATAGCACCGGGAAGCCAGTCGGGATTTGAGCAGAATCCGCAGAATCCGGTTCCCAGGCCCGGTCCAGATCCCACGATAGGGAAGCCCTTGAATGGAGATCAATCCTCAATCGTGGATAAGGCAGTGAGGGGTGCACTGGCTCGCTTGACCGGTGATTGTCTCAAGTACATTCAGGGAAACAGCTCGCTAGATCCGGTCAAGGTTCTCACAGACTTGATGCACGGTGGGTTAGTGTACGGCGGCCAAAGTAAGCCGATACCTAGTGAACCGCTCGGGGCCGTCGCTCGTTCTCTTGGTCGAGGATCAACCGGAACAATTGTGTTTTATGACAGCTTTTTTGAGAGGACAGTCGGTGGTCAGTATATTGCAATGTACGTTGCGCAGGGTCGTGATCCGGAAGGTGACTACGACCCAAGTATTACAGCTCTGTCGCAAGAGTTAATGGTGCTTCACGAATTAAGACACAACGTAACTGGAATTGGCCATCCAGACCCAAATGTCGGTCCAGAAAGCACTAAGGACTTCGATGCACGAATCAGGGCGGCCTGTTTCAGATAGGAAGGTGTTCGACGTGTCTAACCGTCACCGATCATCGCGTATTCAGGGAGTTAGTCGTATTCCGTGGCGAGGTTCCTTGCCCCTAGTTCTATTGCTCTTTACGGGTGCGGCCGTCTCCCTGTCAGCTTGTTTTGTGCGTAATCAGGATGCCGACGGCAGAGTCGATAAGATCAGTTGGGAATTCACCCCCCAGGCGAGGTCGGGCGCTTTCATAGGGCACGCTTTTGGGTGGCTGTTAGCCGAGAAGGACAGGGACATCTTTCGGACTCGAGATGGCGGTGTTACCTGGGAGAGGCGGCCGACCGAGATACTCGGACGCTTTGATAGCATCTGTTTCCTCGATTCACAGACTGGCTGGGGCATTGGGAAGCTTAACGGTCATGGTACTGTTTGGCACACGGTGGATGGAGGCGACAATTGGAGCCGAATCGCCAAGCTTGACGATCCGAGCAGCGACTTCACGTTCATGCAATCTTCTCAGGTGCAGTTCACGGATAGTTTACACGGCTGGATCGTTGAGACCTTTACTGTTTGGCGAACTGAAGATGGGGGAGGCAGTTGGGTAAAAGTGTGGACCATGCGCGAGTATGGACAGCCCGGTCGAGGGTCGTTTGTAGGGCAAAATGGAGCATGGATTTCTAATACTGACCGACAAGTGTATGCAACTCAGGATGGCGGAAAGACGTGGCGAAAACACGATTTGACCTTCACCAACCTTACGGACGTTTTCTTTTTCAATGATCAAGTGGGCTGGGTGAGCGGTTCGACCAGAGGCACGATCTGCAACAGTCATGATGGAGGAGAAACTTTTAAGTCGTGCGTCACTGAGCTTGGTGCGCTAATCAATTCGATCGCGTTCCCAACGGAAAGCGAAGGCTGGGCCGCAGGAACGACGCGAGACAGTAATGCTAAACGACTGTCCTCGCGCGGTGTTCTGCTGCACACCACAGACGGAGGCAAGACTTGGCAGCCCTACCCAATGCCAAGGGATGAGCCACTCTTCGACCGGATCTACTTCGTCGACCAGATGCATGGCTGGGTAACGGCTCGTGACCATGTTTACGTTACACAAGACGCCGGCAAAACATGGCGAGTAAGTCTAGAGCTTGCGCCGATTTCAAAAGGGAACTAAGCGGCCCGCCTACTTCCGCAAAAAACTGGCGTGGAATTCCTTCGTGATACCGGTTCAAACCAGAGCTATGATCCAAGCAGAGAAGACAGAATTGAAAAGGTTATTACATCCCTTTACACGGCTGAGTGCACCAAGGCATTCGAGGCATTGGGTTTAGAAAGCCCGATGAGCCTAGTGAATAGAAAAGGCGTTGTTGTAGGCCCTTCAACATTAGCTCAGGATAAGGGAAATGCTGCGTACATCGGTATCCCTGAAAGGTCTCGAGCGGCGATTCAACCCAAAGTTGGCAGCTCTTATGCAAAGGCTTTTTCGGTGCGAGGTGAACTTACCTCCCATGGCAGAGGGAGGACACTGCTTAATGGCTCCGCTTTCTCGTATGGGCTTGTTAATGTCTTCGCACATGAGTTCATCCACTTGGCAGGAGTCGAAGGACATGATCCAACTTGGCCCTGGCAAGATGACTTATCGTTTGACAAGAAATATCAAGCCGCAATTGATGCTTGCGTTACGGCTGCGAAACCCTTTAACTCAGACGCAAAATAACGATATGAACAATACGGGCCGCCCTGACAGATTACTTCCGATTGTTTTGACGCTAACGGCACTAGCGGAGCTTGTTTGGTTAATTTTCTTTTGGAGAGATTTTCAAACTCAACCCAGCCAAATGCCTAAAGGTGTGTCAATCAATATCGACCCTTCCGTTTCCCTCATGCACGTCCGAATTGCGGTGGCTTTGGTCATAGCAGCAATCGGCACTTGGGTCAAGAAAGTCGCGGCCTTTCTCCTATCGTTCGCAGCTTTGATCTGGGTCATTGCGGAGTATGGTTGTTGGTATGAATGGTCGGTAGCAATCAATCGAGAAAGTGGCTTCACTCACACGTATGGGTTATATGGTGCGAATCCGTTGAATTGGACGATAATCATGGTCGTGTCAGGTCTGCTCGTTTGGGAATTGACAATGATATTAAATCTTGGACGAGCTCGATGATTTAGGCTGGACTCAGACTAACATCAAAACCTTATCCGCATCCCTTGCCACTTCTCTCGAGATCTCGCGGCCAACGGCAGCGATGACCGCTGCGGCCTGTCGTAGTTTCGCGGCTTCGAGTCCAGCATTCCGAATCTAGCCGGCAGCATCGACTTGGCTTACGTAAATCTGCTTGTTAGCGCCAAGCTCCAGCTGATAATTTTGTTCGACGCCGGCACGAGCTTGGTTCGCTCCACGTTGAAAACCGCCAATGGCTTGACCGGCGCCTGCATTAACGCCCGCGACTTGAGCACCAGCTTGCCTATCTATCACCTGGTTCATTTCTCCTTGATACCGTTCGGCTGATCCGGCAATGCGGCCCGCGACCCAGTTCTTGGTTCTGGACCATCTCCCTGCTGAATTCTTTGGTGGCATAGTTGGCAGTTCGGTTGCGTTTGGTAATGGCATCGTACTTGGGAATCTCAACCAACCCCCGCACTACTGGCACCTCAGGAGATACCAGGCGACCTAGTGCCGCTGGCTAGAGATCCGAACACTGGTTTGCTAGGGTATTTTTCGATCGCGGCCAAGCCCGATAAAGACGATCCGGCAGAGCCTGCAGGAGCGCAAGGGAAAGCAAAGAAAACGAAGGAATCAAAAGAATGCGCAGAGCACCGCGCCCGTATACTCGGTGACTCGGTGAATAGGGGCGCTTTGGAATCGGCATGGAAGAGATCCCAGGTTGGAGATCTTAGCAAGACTCATGAAGAAGGAGGACTGCTAGGCAGAGTTATTGATAATGGGCAAGAATATGCCTTTCGGACAGCGGTTGGACTTCTTGCTTCGGTTCTAGGAACGATTTGGGTTGCAATAGTCTACGTCTGGTGGCAACACAAATCGATTACATTCGTAAGTACGTTAGGAGTAGCAAACTATGAGGCATTGAATCTGCCTAGTCTTCCTCACTCGCTGGGCCTATGGGGGGGGGCAACATGGTTTGATGTCGCCGTTTTACTGGCCGCTGCTGCTCTCTTGGCCTGGCAATTATCGATACTAGTTAGAAGTGCCTTACAGATTGCTCGCCGGTAGTTCTTGAAGCGTTTTCTTCGTCTGCGGACGCCCGCAAGACCCTTACTACTTTGTCAGACGATTACCCCGCTCAAACTCCAACCGCGCAGCCGCCTTGCAGTGAGCAAGACTTTCAATCTTGGTGAGGGATCAGGTCACTACACTGCTGGAGATGTTAGTGCAATTGCTTTACTTCTAGACTCGGTGATCAAATCAACCGAGTGCAAAGACTCCTAATAGACATCTCGTCTTTGCAGTCTCCTAATTCGCATATGAAGGGTGGTCCTCTTAATGTTTAATTGTCGGGCAGCCGCAGCTAGGTTACCGCCGACTTGTGCAACCTGACGAAGATACAGGTCTAGCTCATTTTGTTCGCATTGCTCTCTGGCTATATTTCGATTCAGAGATTTGAACCGTCTTGAAATGATTAGAGCCTTATGGTCATCCTGGTCAAATAATTCTCCGTGCTCACAAGTTCTGGGCTCAGCAAGCCCGTCAAGTCCGTTCAATTCAAGATCATGGCGCACGTCGGGGCCGGAAATAATTCCCTTCCATCCTGCTGTAAGTGCTAATCGCTCGATAATGTTTTCAAGTTCTCTTACGTTTCCTGGCCAAGTGTGATTGCGCAATAATTTCAGCGCGTCTGAATCAAACCGGAGTAAATACAATAGCTTCGACTCATCAGTGAATTTCCTGAGTAGGATATTGATGAGAAGCGGTAGGTCGTCTATCCGATCACGCAACGCTGGCGAGCGAATCGGAAAGACATTAACTCGGTAATACAGGTCCTGACGGAACTTGCCCTCTGAAACATCCCGCCTTAAGTCACGGTTCGTGGCCACTATGACTCGCGCGTCCAATTCAACTTCTTTCGAGCCTGCCAAGCCCACGGGACGAACTCTGCTTTCCTGGAGAACCCGTAGCAGTCTCACTTGCATCGCTGATGACATTTCGGCGAACTCATCCAAGAAGATCGTTCCGCCACAAGCTGATTCAAACATCCCTTTCTTGTAAGATGTCGCGCCTGTGAATGCTCCCTTGACATGGCCAAACAGTTCAGACTCGAGGAGCGATTCCGTTAAGGCGCCGCAATTGATTGCGAGGAACGGTTGACTTCGACGCGCGCTAAGGTCATGGATTAAGCGGGCAATCAACTCTTTGCCTGTGCCCGATTCTCCGGTAATTAATACGGTCGAGCTACAGCTAGCTGCGGTAAGAATCGATTTCTTGAGAGCACGCATCACTTCCGATTTGCCAACTAGCTTTCCGTCCAGCTCTACAAGTCGAAGGTCGGTGTTTTCAATTTGTCTGGGAGCGCGCAGTGCCCTCGCCGTAACAATGCGCGATACCGGCATCCGGTCACAGTTAACCGAATTCTCTTGAGTCGATGCCATTCTCAGCCCTCGGCGCGTTGCTTTTGAATCTTTGTTGCTGCTCGGCTTAGCTAGGGAAGCCAAAAATTTTGCACTAGCTCTCTAAATCAACATACTCACATTACTTGTATCGATGTTTCATATTTGAACCATGTAGTTCGTATTTGAACCATGGTGGTTCATATTTGAATCAATGGCTCATATTTTGAACCGACTCGATTCAGACGCGAAGTCGGAGTCGAAATCAGTTGCGCGTTGTTTGCCGTTATGAATTTGCAGAAGCACTCTTAGGTTCGCCGCAAAGGTCGCAGTTTACGGCTGCCTTCTCTTCTTTGTTCCTTCAAGCCTATCCATACATTCGAACAGCCCACCGATGTGCAAGACAGATGCCATCCCTGCCTTCGATAGTTCGCTCTGAGCAAAATCCGTGGCACTGACGTTGCTGTCGCAGAGCCATAAACGAGGTATCAATGGACAAGAGTTGAAAGAGACTCGTGATATTCGCACGCGAGAGAAGTATGGAAGAGAAGGTATCGAAGCAAGTGGAGACTAGCCCGACGCTGGAGCGCAAGCGAGCGAAGTACACCGTTGAGGATGTCAGGCAGCTTTGTGGCGGCATCTCCCGCTCTACAGTGATGCGTGAGATTCGACGTAAGCGGTTGGCCTGTTATCGCGCATGTCGAACGTTGCGATTCTCTGAAGAACACATCACGAGGTATTTGGAACGGGTTGAACAAGGAGTAAAATGACGATTTGCAGTTGGCGTTACGATTGAGTATCCGTTTGACCTGCCATGGTTCACAGCTCGGTTCCAGCCCGTAGCCTCATCTTCATTGGTGTCTCTATTCCACTTTGTATGTCCCGTGTGAGGGCCAACTAACGGCAGACCACTGTTGTCACGCTACGTCATTGCAGATTATTCTTGTCTCATTTCGAAGGTTCGATCTCAACGTGAAAGCGTTTTAGTTTGCAAGTCGGCAAATCCCAAACGCGCTTTGTGATCTTGGCTTCCATTGCCGCCGGTACATTTGATCGATGAATGAATCCGACAGAAATTGTAGTGAGCAAAGTGCGAACGTATGCAGCAGCTCAGATTCTCCCACTCTCCGGTAAAGCCGTTCGGCAATCGCGTCAATCTGGCCCACTACTCAAAGCGCCGGGTAGTGGGGTAATTCTGTGTTGATGACACATGTCCGTGGCACGCCATTTAGCCGCGCCACGTAATCTTCTACCAACTTCCTTGTTGAGCGTATTGACAGAAGAGCGTAAGGAGATTAAGTTTAGCTGTTCGGAATTGCCGGTGTTATTAGAATATGATGCTAAGCCTTACATCAGTTGGTCTGTGGCAGCGCCCGCTGCGCTCGCGAGGTCTGGCTTACGCACTCCTGATCCTGATTGGCTTTACGTCTACAGTCGGCCTAACGCACCGACATGGAAGTCGTCAACCGAAGCTTTCTCCAAACACTGTTTCCTTCACTAGGACAAGCTCACTGCCGCAGGTTAACGCCCCGGCCTCGACTACCAGGGATTCTTCCAGGTCGAGTGACTGTCTAATCTGCCAGTTTCAGCAAAACTTATCGAGTGCTGAAGTCTTCACACCCGAAGCAGTTCATGCGGCGACGGGCTCGGCTGCAGTATTCCGACAAACCTCGCTCATCGTTCTTTCCAAAACACGCCGTGTTGGCCACGGTCGAGCGCCACCAACTACCTCCTAACGAATTCAGCCACAAAACGGTTCGCTGTGGGATCTGCTACTTGAGTGGACCAAACGAACCTATTCGGCTGTATTTGACGCCCTTGACGGAGCGTCTGATTAGCCATAGTTCGCTTATTTAGTGAGGTAAATGCAATGATTCGTAAGTCCACTCTTCCCGTCATATTTCTTTCATTTTTAACGCTAACGCTCGCCCTATGCTTTTCAGCTCTTGGTCAATCACTGACCGCCGGAACGATTAGCGGAATGGTCACGGACCCAAATAACGCCGTCGTGCCCAACGCTACAGTGACAATTGAAAACACCGTGACTGCCTACACACGAACGGTGACTACTGGAACCGACGGTACGTTTCGCTTTGACAATGTGCCTTTTAACAATTACGTGGTCACCGTTGCTATCAGTGGTTTTTCTCCGGCGAAACAGACCCTCAATGTTCGCTCATCCGTGCCAATCAACATCAACATTCCGCTTGCCATTGGTAGTGCGGCAGAAACGGTCACAATTACGGGAGGCGGATCGGACATGCTGGAGAATGTTCCCTCCTCCCATACGGACGTGGATAAGAATCTGCTGACGAGGCTGCCTGTTAGATCTCCGGGTAATGGCCTCAGCGACGTTGTAACGTTGGCTGCCCCCGGGGTTGTAGCTGACTCAAACGGATTCATGCACCCGCTGGGAGATCACGCGCAAGTGAATATCTCGTTGGACAACCAGCCAATCTCGGATCAGCAAAGCAAAGCCTTTTCCACCCAAATCCCCGTAAACGCCATTCAGTCGATGGAAGTCGTAACGGGCGCAGCGCCAGCTGAATTCGGTGACAAGACAAGTCTTGTGATTAATGCGATAACCCATTCGGGCCTAAATCAGAAGAAGCCGACCGGCAGTTTCAACGCCCTCTACGGAACGTTTGGCACGACGCATGAAGACGCATCCCTGGCATACGGAAACGCGAAAGGTGGAAACTTCGTAGCTTTTAACTTCGAGCGTTCTGGCCGCTTTCTTGACGCCCCTGAATTCGCGGTATTGCACGATCGAGGCACAGCGGTAAATCTCTTCGATCGCGTTGACTACAGTCCAAATTCAAAAGATACCTTCCATTTGAATCTATTCCTGGCGCGCAACAGATTCCAGACACCGAACGAGTTTGACCAACAAGCCCTGGGCCAGGACCAAAGGCAATTGGTCAACTCCGTCAACATAGCTCCTGGCTATGTTCATATTTTCAGCCCCACGACGGTGCTTTCTATCAATCCGTATTACCGGCTCGACACAGTCAATTACTTTGCCAGTCCAAATCAGTTTTCGGATCAGCCGATTACTTTTAGCCAGTCGCGCCGACTAAACAATGTTGGGATTAAATCTGATTTGTCGTATGTCAAAGGGAGGAACAATGCCAAGTTCGGGGTTCAGATCTCGCATACGTTTCTAACTGAGGGATTTCAATTCGGGATTACCGATCCGAATTTTAACGATCCAGCTAGTCCAGACTTTCTGCCTGGTCTTTTGCCTTTTGATCTGACTCGCGGTGGGAACCCTTTCGCATTTCATGGTCATACCGATATTAAGCAGGAGGCCCTGTTCGCTCAAGATAGTCTTACTCTTGGGAATGCAACGGTATTACTAGGTTTGCGGTTCGATAATTACGATGGGATCACGCACGGCTCGATGCTTCAACCACGCTTGGGGCTTTCTTATTTGGTCAAACGTACGAACACAGTTTTGCGAGCTTCCTATACGCGTAATTTTGAGACGCCGTATAACGAGAATTTAATCTTGTCGAGTGCGACCGGTGCCGGCGGGCTGGGCAATGGCATTCTGGGAGATACAAGTAATCTACCGCTGCGCCCTGGGCGGCGAAACCAATTCAATTTCGGCTTCCAACAATCGGTGGGCAGCCACTTGATTTTGGATGCCGACTACTTCAACAAGCGCACCAACAACGCCTACGACTTCAATGTGCTTTTCAATACCTCCGTCACATTCCCAATATCCTGGCAGACGTCAAAGCTCGACGGAGTTAGCGCGCGCATAAACCTGACAAACTATAAAGGTCTCTCGGCATTCATGGTAGCCGGACACACGAGGGCGCGTTTCTTCCCGCCAGAGAGCGGTGGACTTTTCTTTAACTCCGACCTTCCGACCGGCGTCTTCCGAATCGACCACGATCAGGCGTTCCAGCAAACGACCCAAGTGCAATACCAATTCCAACAATGGAAGAGGCTGGCTCCGTATTTCGCTTTCACCTGGCGCTACGATAGTGGTTTGGTGTCTGGCGCAGTGCCGGATTTCGATACCGCCTTAACTTTCCCCGCGGATCAGCAAGCGCAAATCGGTCTCTTCTGCGGCAGCACTTTCGCCACGCCCACACAAGCGATCACAACATGTAGCGATGCGCGTCGTGGGGCCTTGCGGGTAAGTATCCCCGCAGACGGCACTGCAAGCGACGATCACAATCCGCCGCGCATTGCACCGCGACACGTATTTGATTTCAGCGCGGGAACTGACAACCTTTTCCGCTCGGAAGGAACGAAAGTGACGTTAAGATTTACCGTTCTTAACCTAACCAACAAGGAAGCGCTCTACAACTTCCAATCGACGTTCAGCGGAACACACTTTGTCTCTCCCCGATCATTCCAGGGACAGATTGGTGTGACGTTCTGAGGAATGATTTGTGTCAGTTGCTGAACTAAGTTTTGATTGACCCTAATTAGCAAGCTCATCGTTGCAAGTGAGAAAGCGAGAACTGACCCCGCAGAGATGGGGGCTCAGTTCTCGTTTCCGCTATTCAATCGACAAATGTTTGTTGAACTTGCTACTTCGCAGCTAACTTCCCGAGGACTGAAACGACCGAAATCTCTTGATGGTGAGCGCGGTAATACCGACGGGCCGAGTAGTGGATTTACTCATGATGACGAAGTAGCTCGCCGACTGGTTTGAGGAAGGGTGATAACTCCATAAGTTTGATAGCTCGCTTCAACCTCTAGCCCTCGCCGCCATTACGCAGCCGCACCTTTGATTAAACTGCCTGACTTTGAGCAATCACTCGGCGCAAATACTCTTGATGATCGTCACCCCATTTCCCCAACGCCGTTATCACCGGCAGTACAGTGTGGCCAAACTCAGTCAGCGAATATTCAACTTTGGGCGGCAGCTCGGCATAAATCTTTTTGGAAATGAGTCCATGTTCTTCCAACTGATTCAACTGCACGTTCAACACCCTACGGGTTGCCCCCGGAATCTTTCTTTGTAGGTCACCGGGACGCTTGATGCCTTGCGAAATGAAATATAAGAGGTGGATTTTCCACTTGCCGTATAAGACTTCCTTGACGAGATCAAGCCCGCAATTCAGTTCTATTGGAATCTTCCGTTTGTAGCTAGTCATCATCTCCTCAACAGAAATATCCATTGGATCAGAATGTCATAGGGATAATTTTATCCGCTTTGGACTTCATTATCCATATTGTCGGCCGATTCCTGTCGCTCAATAATTGACGCAGAGAAAAAGGAGCTATGCCGGCACGTCCGACAATAATAACTATGAACACAAATACAAATGTCCACCTTGATTCCAACGAACTGGACGGCAAAAGAGTTTTAGTGACTGGCGGGACAAAGGGCATGGGCACGGCCATCGTTGCGCGTCTCAGAAAGGCCGGTGCGACGGTGATCACTACGGCTCGTTCAATGCCCGAGAACCTTCAATCGTCGAAACTATTCATCCAGTCCGACATCACCACGCCGGAAGGTGCAAGAAAAGTCGTTAAAGAAGTATTCGCTCGTTTGAGCGGTGTGGACATCCTGATAAACAATGTCGGCGGTTCCTCTGCGCCAAGCGGAGGCGCACTTGTCCTGAGCGACAGCGACTGGCAGCAGGCATTCAACGACAACTTATTTGCCGCTGTCCGCTTGGACCGGGCATTTCTTCCCCAGATGCTCAAACAAAAGTCAGGTATCATCATCCATATTTCGTCTATCCAGCGGACGCTTCCGCTTCACGACGCAACCTTGGCGTATGCGTCGGCAAAAGCAGCATTGACTAACTACAGCAAGGGGCTTTCAAACGAAGTTGCGCCCAAAGGAGTACGTGTGAACAGCGTCGCGCCCGGCTTCATCGAAACGACTGCGGCTGAGAGACTCATCGAGAGATTGGCCCAGCGGGCCGGTACTGACCTTGATACTGCACGTCAAGGACTGATGGACTCACTAGGAGGAATTCCGATGGGAAGGCCAGGTCGCCCCGAAGAAGTCGCGGAGCTTGTTGCTTTCCTGGTGTCCGACCGCGCCTCATATATTACCGGCGCCGAATACGTCATTGACGGCGGAACAATTCCAACCGTCTGACGCTACGACAAATTAGAAGGAGATGTAATGCCTAAAGAGCTGAAAATGCCGCAACCAATCGCCGCTTTTATCGAAGCAACCAATAATCACAAAACGGACGAGTTTTTGGCTACGCTTAGTGACAGCGCGGTAATCACCGACGAAGCCCAGGATTATAGTGGGATCGCCGCGATCAAAGAATGGAGTGACGAGAAGTATATCGGCGCAAAAGTCACGTTGGAGGTAGTTGACATAATTGACCGTGACGGAAAAACCATCGTCACATTCGAAGTGGACGGCAATTTCGACAAAACTGGTCTTCCCGATCCTTTCATCATGGATTTCCACTTTACTGTTGATGGAAATAAGATCGCCGCGTTGAACATTCGACTAGCTGGTGAGTAGCCGAAACTCCTTGAAAAAATCGCTCGATCCAGAGCTGCAGCCTGAGAACATTTCGCTGCGCCTTCCCAGGGCGTCATTTGAAATTCAGTGAAGTCGGCAGCGATTGATAGGATTTGCTAGAAACGCAGGAAGTGCTCTTGCAAAATGTAAACTCCAGCGCCGGCAAGGTATCCCAGAGCTGCGAGCCAACCAATTCTCTTTAGATACCAGAAGAAATCGATTTTCTCGATTCCCATCACCGCCACTCCAGGTGCGGTACCGATAATGAGAATGCTGCCTCCCGTACCGGCGCAATAGGCGATAAATTCCCAGAGATAACTGCCTTGTGTAAAGGAATAGCCTTTCGTGAAGCATGCGGACTTCGACCATAAACATTTCGGCGGTCACGTTCGTAACTGAGTCCCTTCTTTTCTTGTGGGGTTTGTTTCCTCATATGACGACCCAGCGGTCAGCCGCAGATACGGCTTGGTGATCGAATTAGGACAAATCACGTTTTACTCTCGTAACTGCTTGCTTCGGATGTTAGTTGTTTCGATGAGCCGAAACAACCCAAACGCCTTGACGTTGATCAGTCTTTGCTACGTAAGCGACCATCACGAGACTCTTTGTCATCACTGATGCTGGGAGTTCACCGTTTGTAACGACAAAATCCTTTTCGGCAGGTACAGTGTCTGTAGTTAGTGCTGCCGTCATTACCGTCGCGGTATTGCCTTCGCTACCCTCCCAAACTGCCGATAGAGTGTCACCGTCGCTCAGCAGCACTGGCGTTCCGCCCGTCGAACCAGCCGCAACTAACGTGCGCGGCCCGAACGAGATCCCCTGGTCTTTGGATTCGGACCAGTACAATCCCGTCTGTCCATTCTTGCCCGCTGAGTACCACAGCACTCGGAGAACGTTGTTCTTGTCGACCGACAGCGCAGCGCCGGAAACCGGACAACCCGCGAGTACCCACTGATCGTCGCTAACGATTTTTGGCGTGGTAAAAGTCTTTCCCTGATCGCTGGACGACGAAACTGCAATGTGCCGCAGGTCTCCAGGCAAAACCTGCCGCCAACTTACATAGAGACGACCATTAGAGTCGACTGCCAAAGCAGTCTTGCAGCAGGGACAAACATCCGTTGCCACGCGTTGGTTAGTGGTGAAGGTGCGACCGCTGTCGGTCGAGGAAGCGACGAAGAGTTCGCGATTACTTTCCATGTGATGACCTTTCATGCTTGGGTCCATCTTCTTATCGTTCATCGGCATCGGCATCACGTTGCGCTCGTCGAGCCACGCCAGGTAGATGCGACCATCCTTTCCCACAGCCAGCGAGTGCATTCCATGAACAGCAGGCGTCGCATCATCGTTGACCTTTACTGGTGCGCCGAACGTTTGTCCAAGATCGCTCGACGAGGACAAATAGATATTTGTCGTGTGACCTGAATCAGACTCAACTCGCGCTGTCCAGCCGACGAAGACTGTGTTGTCCGGAGCAACTGCTACGGTCGGCGGATCACCCCGCCATGCAGTAGCAACTCCCGGTTGCAAGTTCACACGCGCCGCCGAGCCTTGCATCTTACCCTCGCGTGTAAGGCGCGCGATCATTACGTCGGCATGGCTATTTGGTTGATGGCTCACCCAGGCGACATAGACGCTTCCGTCCGGCGCTGCCGCCATTGTGGGCTCAGCCGCGTCCGCGTCTCCTGAGGAGACGCGGACGGGTTGGCTGGTGTCGGGCTGGGTGTTGCTGGTTGCGGGACTGACCGAGCTGCGCTTGCAGGCTGATAGAGCCAGCAAAGCCACAAATAATAAACCCATCACCCTGACGGTTTGGTTGTTGTGGTTAATGGTTGTCATCGCCGTTGTCCTTCAGAAGTTGATCTTCAACCCAAACTGAAACTGTCGTGGATCGAAAGCTTGAGTCGGTTGACCGAAGGTTGCGTTCGGGGTAACACCTGACCCAAAGGTGTTATTCGGAACTCCGAAGTTTGCCCGGTTGAAAAGATTGAATCCTTCGGCCAGCACATCGAGGCCAACGCGCTCGGTAATGCGGAACCGGCGACGTAGACGCAGGTCGCATGAAGCGAAGTCAAAACCTCGTCCGGTATTACGCCCGACACCGACTGGCCGGTCATTGTTGTTGGTGTCCAGGTTGCGATCGCTACCCAGCAGAATGTTGAAAGGCAACCGTGAAGCGTAAGTAAAGATATAACTCAACTGGAAACCGCGAAGCGCCCGTTTCAGTCCATCATCTTTGCCCGCCTGTGGTGCTTCAAGAGTGCCGCTAAGGACTAGCCGATGCCGCTGGTCGTTGTCGGACCGTCCCATGTCATCGCGGACGTTGAAGTTATTCTGTGGCGTCGAAAAGAAGAAATTGCCGGCGTCATCCGTAGTCTTCGAAAGAGTATACGAAGCTCTCAAGCTCGCCCACGTTGAAGCACGTTTGTTGAATGAAACGACCAAGCCGTTGTAATAGGAATCGCCAGAGCTTTCAAAGCGACCAATATTGCCCCAATTAGGATCGGGCCGTCCGAGATTGGGAATACCCGCTGACGCAGCTACGGTGGGCACGTTCACATTGCGCGACAAGATGATATGTAGAGCGCGCAAGTGAAGGTAGCCTACAGAGATCAACGCGTTGCCGGGAAGTTCACGTTCCACCTGCACGTTTGCCTGCTCGCTGTAACTTGACTCGATGTTCGGATCAATACGCGTGATGTTTGGCTTCGTTGGCAGCGTCGTCGGCTGTGCTGCCAATACGTTGGGGAACACTGGTGCCCCGGCCTGCGTTGGTGAAAGCTGAATCACCAGGTATCTTGAGCCGTCACGCTGCAAGGCGTTCGATGTGGCGCGCAAGGGAATGCGATCGTAGTAAAGCCCAAAGCTGGCCCGAATCACCGTCTTGCGATCACCGGGAGCGTAGGCAAATCCCAGTCGCGGCGCGATGTTGTTCGTATCGGTTTGAATTGGACTCGGTAAAAATTGCAGGTCATATCGCAGGCCAGCATTGATAGTGAAATTAGGGCGTACTCTCCACTCGTCCTGTCCAAAGAAACCAACATTCGGGTTGGACTGAAATTGGCTCGGAACTCCGAATGCTTGTTGGAACGTGCTGTAGTTGCCGGTTAAGAAGTTGTTGAGTGAAGTGAATGCGTAGACACCCTGAATCGCACCAGGAAAAACGATGTTCACGCGATTGTAGAGAAAATCTACGCCGACCTTGGGCGAATGTGCGCCGCGCTGCGTCGAAATGCTATCAACTGCTTCGAACAGGTTAATGTCACGCGCCAGTGGTGACGAGGTCGCTGTGCCGAAGTTCGCTACTCCGGAAATGCCGACCGCTGGGCCAATGGTATCGTTGATGGGCGCATCCAAAATGCTATGCGTGAATTGAAAGCGCGCTTCGTTGAGAGTACGACTGTTGATTGTCGTAACGTTGCTGACTGCTACCGTTTGGTCCGTATCTTCTATTCCTGATCCGCGACTCACCGCATTCAATCCGCCCACCGTCCGGGAATTGTCCGCCGTGATGTCATAAATACTGTACCGGGCGCTGAACTGATTACGATCATTTAGTTTGTGATCGACTCGCCCGAAGAAGTTGGTCGTATCAAAGCTCGCAGGAACGACTCCTGTACTGACCAGCGGCCCCTTGTAGCCAACTGCGTTGAGTCGGGCGTTGATAGTTGCCACCGCTGACGGCGCGATCGTTAGCACTGCGGAATAATTTCGCCTCGTTTGCCCGAAGTTGGCAAAAAAGAAGCTTCGGTCACGTTTCACGGGACCACTGATCGTGCCACCATACTGTGCCTGGGTAAGCAGATCCTTTGGGTTTGCCAACGGGTTCCGAGCGTCAAAACGTTGATTTCGCGCAAAGCCGTACAGATTGCCGTGCCAGTCGTTCGTGCCCGACTTGGTCACGATATTAACAACCCCACCTGAGGCTCGACCAAACTCGGCAATGCCGCCCGAGGTAATCACTTGGAATTGATTGATTACCTCCTCGCTGTAGTACGTGCCGGTTAAATCTGCTGCGTCATCGTTGGCCGAAACTCCATCGACAACAAAACTATTGTAGAGGTTGCGCTGTCCCGCGATAGAGATTCCTTGTCCGGGGACGGCAGACGTTTCCGCAAATCGTTGGTTGCTGCCTGTGTTGGTTGGCGAAACACCCGGAATCAGCAACGCGAGATCTAAATAGTTCCGTCCGTTAAGCGGTAATTCATTAATCTCAGAAGGACGAATCGTTTCTGTTACCTGAGTGCGCACGGTTTCGATCATCGGTACATCTGTCATTACGTTGACCTGAGCTGACACCCCGGCCACCTCAAGCTTCAGAGGAAGATCCAACGCCTGACCGACCGTTACTGTTACCTCCCTACTTAAGGTGGTAAAACCCTGCGCTTCGACTGCGAGCTTGTAGCTTCCAACCTGAAGGTAAGGGAAACGATAACGACCGTCAGCGTCCGTCGTCGCTGCCTGTTTTTGATTAGTTTCAACATTCGTAGCAGTCAGACTCGCGCCGCTCACTACTGCACCACTGACGTCCTGGACGCGACCGCTGAGGGTTGCCGATGTAACCGTTTGTTGTGCTTGCGCGTACTGACCAAAAACTAAGAATAACGAAAAGGTAACAATGAAGGACCTTGCAAAAAGGAGCAAGCCCTGTTGCCTCGTCTGATGTTTCATGAGCAATCCTTCTCTCCTGTAGAAAGACAAGTCACCGCGTCCTTTGACTTTGTTAAAAAGACGGCGGCTTTCAAAATGCACGACGGCAATGGCTAAGTCGGAACGATAGCGGAGTTCTACGCGCTCTGTTCGTTCGACTCAGACATCTGTCGGCATCGATTGTTTGTTAGGGAATCAGGAAGAAGGACTCGGTGGGCCGCGCGGGACACCTCGATAGCCTAGCGCGTTACGTGTTTTGCTTGCATCGTAGTCGGTACTGCCAAGCCCCCCGCGCGATGGTGGACGTGGACGATCCGCGTGGGCGAGAACCGCTGCGTTGCGCTGGCGGTTTGGACGTACGAACCCGGATGCGCAACTGCCACAGTCAGGCTGGCAGGGTTTCTGAAAAGCTGTTGTTGATGCACTAGCTTGATCCGAGGAACTTGTTGATGCTCCATGCGAGTGATCGCTATCAACCCCGGAGCCGGCATCAACCGTAACCGTCTCAATCGACGGAATACGACTAACATCTATCTTTAACCTCGAGAGACCGCACAACAGCTCAGCCGGGGCCCGTGGTTGATCCTGATGACCATGAACCTTTTTAGTGCGCTGCGTAGCGAAGGCATGGCATGAGCCGTTCATGCATGACCCGGCCGCATGCGGCGCTCTGCCTGCACAGCAGGCGAGTTCGCACATCGGACCACTGGCGATGGTCGCGAGCGGAACGGCACTCGCCAGAACCCCGAGCAACAAGGTTGCGGCGAGAATTGTTCTCGCCACTCGCATCGGATTGCTACGTTGGGGCTGACGATAATTACGCATTTCAACTGCTCGCGAATGCTAGATTCTGTCACGATCAATCTAAGACGTGCAAGGTCAACTCATTTCATCAAAGCCAATAAACTGAAATCAGGAAAACACTCCATAGGTTCGTTCTATCGAATCGGATGCGCGTGGGCCGACGCCCCAACCACCTGTTCATAAACTGAGGGAAAGGACTGTGCTTACCCTATGCAGAGAGACTTGCTGGACGCGGAGCGCCCTGAATGCTGACCGGGAGCTGTGGTGCACAACAGAGTCGGACGAGGCGGCCACGGTCACGTAGCAGCTCCCGATCACTCGCCAGCCAGGCCAACACGTCTTTAAGTAGGCGCGCCGCATTGGTATCCGGCGGTTCGACGATGCGGTAATGCATCGAGCTTCCGTCGCGTCGCACGCCGACAATCCCGGCGCGGCGCATGTAAGCCAGGTGTCTGCTGATTTGGGTTGATTGGTTTTGAGGATCTCTACAAAGAAGCAGACACACGCCAGTACCGACATTGCTAGAAACATCAAGATCGCTTCCTTGCCACTCATAGATTGGACCGACAACTCTTAGCCAGTCCAAAATTTCGAAACCTTGAGCGCTCGGCGTAGTTTCCGTAACCTGTGGCTCACCAATCAAACGAACGATCTGAGTCGCCTCTTCTTCCTCTATTGCTTTGAGAAATTTGCTCATATGCGTGTCCGTTAAGTAGCGAAGTGCTTTTGGCTCAAACTCGTCGAGGGCCAAGAACTCTGAGAGCCGCGACACTTCATCGGCTGCTGAGGTTACTTTTGTTTCAGTCCAACTCATGGGTCATGCTTTATAAGGCTTTTTCTGGAACGGAGACTCCCCGAAGCCTAATGTGCCGCCGTCCTCCGCGTCAATGATCTAGTCATCCAAATGACAGGTGCCAGATATAGGGTTCCGTTGCCCTTGCACGTGCATCCGGACATCACGCCAAAACATTCCTCCCCACCAACACAGATTTACCCGACTACCCAAAGCCCAGACCTGACCGAAAGTCGAAAGTAAAAAACAAATAAGCCAGTAGATAAATAATTGAGAGAGTGAGTTATTAGGGCGCGCCAGGGGAGAGAG
>JBOGOU010000508.1:0-8798 GCA_050748205.1 Pyrinomonadaceae bacterium
AGGCTCCTCTAACTTGAGGCGGGGGCAAGCCCACCTTCCCAACCTGCGAAACTCTAAGACTTGAGTGGTTTCCTGAGCCAGAGACCCGTTCAGCGTAACGAATGAAAAATGGAAAATGAAAAATGGAAAATGGGCTCTTTCCCGCGTCTCCGTGTCACTCCGTCTCCGCGTCTGTTCCTTCTCCTAATCACCGCCCTGGTCCTGCTTTATGGAGTCATCTATCCGAATCTTCAGGTCGTCGTTGGTTCACTGCAGAAAGACAACGTCTGGTCGCTTGTAAACTACCGAGAGGCGCTAACCCAAAGTGTAGTCCTGGAGTCGGTCTTTACAAGCCTAAGCGTCTCGATATTGACTGTCTTGTTTTGTGCCCTGGTTGGGATTCCACTGGCATTTCTCTTCGAACGCTACAGCTTCCCCCTGCGGCGGCTTTTTGCGGTCCTCGCGGCGTTGCCATTGGTGCTCCCACCGTTAGTCGGTACCGTAGCCTTCATTTTTCTTTGCGGCGAGTCGGGCATTCTCGCTCGTCTGATCCAGTCAGGTTTCCACCTGGAAACACCACCGTGGTCCTTGCGCGGCTGGTCGGCGCTGCTCCTGTTTCACACCTACACGATGTACCCGTTCTTTTACGTGTTGACAGGTGCTGGTCTGCGACGGATTGACGCCGGACTTGCGGAAGCTGGTAGAAGCCTCGGTGGAAGACCAACGTACGTTCTGTTCCGAGTCGTCTTGCCGCAACTGACTCCTTCGCTGGTCGCCGCGGGACTGTTGACATTCATGACTTCAATGGCCTCGTTCAGTGCGCCTCTGCTCTTTGGCGGCAGTGTGCGCGTGCTCACCCTCGAGATTTTCACTGCGCGACAACGCGGCGACCTAAGACTGGCCCTGACCGAGACCGTCATCCTCGCAGCGTTCTCGTTAAGCGCCCTGGTATTCTTTCAGCGATATGAGGGAACCCGAAGATTTGCTGCCGCAGCGATGAAGGGAGCTGCGCGCCGGCTGAGACCAATAACCAGCGGCAAAACTCGGGCGGCGGCGATCATTTGTGGAGGCCTGTTTTCGGTTCTGCTAACTCTTCCTGTCGCAACGCTGGTACTCGTGAGCTTTGCCCGGGATGGTCAATGGACCACTCAAACGCTGCCTCCTTCATACACGATTTCCAACTACGCGCGAATCCTTCGGGAGAAAGAAGCTCTCGCCGCTTTTCTGAACAGTCTGTCGATGTCGGCTATCGCCTCCGTGGCCGCTCTCGTCTGGAGTTTCTGCGTTGTCGGCCTCGTGACGGGAAAAGGAAGGCGTGTCTGGAAGCGTTTGCTGTCGTTGCTTGTACTTATTCCATGGGCCCTACCGGGAACTGTGGTCGCGGTTGCGGTAGCCGAGGCATACGGGAAGCCGAGCCCCCTGCTTGGCTCATTCGTTCTGATCGGGACGTTTTGGATTCTGCCTGTGATCTACTTTCTGCGCTTCATGCCGCTTGTGGTCCGAGCTGTACAAGCGAGCCGCGAACAAGTGGATCAGGCGCTTGACGAGGCGGCTGGCAGTCTCGGCGCGCGTTGGTGGCAAAGATTCCTGCGGGTTACCTTACCTCTTGTTTGGCCCGGGGCGGCAGCCGGAGCTCTTTTGGCGTTCGTCATCGCTCTGGGTGAATATGTGGCTTCGGTGCTCGTGTTTGTGCCCGCGAACCGGCCCGTATCAATTGCAATAGCTTCGGAACTGCGCGACTTTAATCTGGGAACGGCGGCCGCATACGGCGTAGTTTTGATTGCTATCATTGCGGTAACGATGATCATTGCGGCCCGGTTGGAGCGATTGCGGGCATGATTTGAAATTCTGATCAAGATTACGCGACCTTGGGCGTACGAACGTTACGGAACCGAGAATCGATGAATTATATCTGAACTATGCAATCAAGAAATCTTTTGCGAGTCTTGCTACCTTTGCTGTTGAGCCTTGCGCTGCTGAGCGCGGTTGTTCCTACGTCTCCGGCACGCACGCAGGACCCTTCTCCGTCCCCACCGACTTCACCATCACCGGCGGCCTCGCCGGCCCCCGAACAGACTCCCTCCCCGTCGCTTGAACCTGCCCCCACGCCTGACAGGCAAATTGACAGAATCGCGCTGCATCAAGCGTTGCTCGACCTCTCGAGTCCCTGGACCGTAATGTGTGTGGCCGCGCATCCAGATGATGAAGACGGCACGACATTAACTATCCTGCGGCGCAAGCATGGAGTGCATACGGTCACTCTGTTTTCTACGTACGGTGAAGGCGGTCAAAACGCAGTAGGCCCTGAGCTTTATGAAGAATTAGGCGTGATTCGTGCTCGCGAGACGATGGCTGCTGCACAAATCCAGGGCTCTGAAGCTCACTTTCTTGGCTTGCGCGATTTTGGGTTCTCGAAAAGCGCCGACGAGACTTTCCAGGTGTGGGGTAAGACCGAAGCACTCAGGCGCATGGTTGAGAAGATCCGGCAACTTCGTCCCGATGTGATCATCACTAATCACGACCCTACCGGCGGCCATGGTCATCATCAGGCGACGGGCCGATTGATCCTCGAGGCTTTTGACGCAGCTGCGGATCCGAAAAGCTTTCCCGAACAACTTGAAAGACTGAGTGTTTGGCAGCCCCAGAGACTCTTTGTGCGTGTCCGTGAGGCAACAAAAGAAGCGCAGAAGTTAGTAACCATCGATCCAAACGAACGTGATCCAGTGCGCGGCACGACGTACGCGGAACAAGCTCTCGCCGCGTTGCAACAACACGCTACGCAAGGGCCCTGGCCCAAAACCATCGCCGAGCGGTTGCGTGCACAAAACAACAATACAGGAAGCATTCCGCTCATCCGCTACGGCCTCGTGCGCGAAGCGCAGGGCCCAGCGCCCCTCCCGAATGAGGGCCAAAATCTTCTCGCCGGGCTGTCTGTACCGGAATCGGCTCGCATTCGACTAGCGCCGCCAACGATCAGCGGCCACCCTCTAACAGAATTCATCGATCAGCCGGAGAGGATTCTCAACGCTCTTATTGACTGGCGCCGCAGGGAACGGCCAACGCCAGAGGTCGGGATCGAAGACCTTCATCGTGTGAAATTAATCGCGGAGCGAGGCAGCCAGGCCCTGGCCCTTGCTGCCGGCCTGACCTTAACAGTGATCTCCCGAAGCGCTGTCCTCGTTCCAGGCGTGGCAACGAGTTTTGCCGTCAATCTTTCGAACACGGGTGAAAGAAGTGTTCAATTGCGCAATTTATCTTTCGCCGCAGGCACTACACGCGCTCCGCTGGAGGCGGCAGAGGTCTTGATGGCAGATACCGAAACCAGTGTCACAGGTGACAGAGTAACTCCGCCGACCGCTCCACTTACTGTGCCCAGCTCTGCCCATCTTTACGATGGAAGACTGTTCGGTGAGCGCTTGGTCGCAGACGCTGAACTGGAAATCGATGGGGCCAGGTTTTCGCTAAGCGCCCAGACCTCGATTGACGTGGCGCCGGCCGTGGAGATTAAAAAGATCACGCCGACGCCGTACGTTTGGACACCGGCCGCGATCACTCGACCCCTTCTTCTCAGGGTCAGGCTCTTGAATAACCTGCCAGCGCCATTCCGCGGCATCGTCAGACTAAGCGGTGCGCAGTACCATATCTTTGAAGTTGGACGCGAAATCCTCCTCGAGCCCAATGAAACCCGCGACCTGACAATTCAGTCCAATGCTATTCCCATAGAAACGCGAACAAGCCGGAGGGGAAGGCCCGCGAGTGTCGGGCAGCTGCTGTTGTCGGTGCAGCAATCTGATTCCGCCAGGGTTATTACTGAGCAGTCTATTAGTGTGGTTTTGAGTGATGCGCGGGTGACTAGAGCCTTGCGGGTCGGCTACCTGCCTAGCTTTGATAAGACTCTTCAACAATCGCTCGCGGCGTTGGCAGTTGATGCAAAAGAACTGAGCATCGCTGATATCAAAAAGCCGGAGTTGGTCGATTACGACACAATCATCATTGACAATCGCGGCTATCAGGCTCATCCGGAGCTAACAGCTGTTAACTCGCTGCTGCTGGACTACGTTCGTAAAGGCGGGACGCTGATTGTTTTCTATCACAAAGACAACGAGTGGAATCCGAATCCAGAAAAAGGCCGGCCTCAGCTGGCGCCTTATTCGATCATTCTGGACGATGAGCGGGTGACCGATGAGACGGCGCCCGTTCACCTGCTGCAGCCCGGACATCCGCTGTTAAATCTTCCCAATAGAATCACGCTTTCAGATTTCAACAACTGGGTGCAGGAAAGAGGGCTCTATTACCCTAAAGAATGGGACCGGCACTATCAGGTATTATTGGCGACCTCTGATAAAGGCGAACCACTCCAGCGAGGTGGTCTGCTGGTAGCACCATATGGGCGCGGACACTACATCTATACCAGTATGGTCTGGTACCGACAGTTGGCAGCTGGTGTACCTGGCGGCTACCGCATGTTTGCCAACATGATTAGTTACGGGCACCAATTAAAGAAACGGCGCAAGCCGCTCCGTTAGGAGCCCGGCTTTCGCAGCGTCAATACCAATAAACAAATCAGGGCAGGAGTGACTTAGTCACTTCTGCCCTGGACGTTGATCGGCGGTGTGTTGCGTCAGGCTACGAACACCTGATTATTACTGGCCTCAAACCGCGTGTTGCTCGCAATCGAGTTCGGTTTCCAGCTTGACGCGCGCACGCTCAAGAAACGTCTTGATCATTTCGCTAACGCGCTTCTGCATTTCCGCGCTGATCGGCGCTTCTCCCACCAGGCTCGCAAGCCGGTGCAGGTCCCTGGCGTGGGGCCGCCGCAGTTCAACGTGCTGCGCAATACGAACCAAAACTTTATGACCGCGTTCTTCAAATGCAGCCGCATAGCGAAGGTAGTTTTTCGCTTCACTTCGTGCGGGTGACCACTCTAGCCTTTCCGGAAGATCTTCGGTTTTCTCCACCGCAAAGCTGGCATGTACTGAACCGATTACCGGAACTTCGGCGCGCACAATCCAACGCATAATTCCGTTGGCTTCTTTGCGAATACCTTCTATGCCCGGCATTAAATCAACAAAATTGCGAAACTCGCTAAAGAACTCGCGAGCGCGTTCTATGGTGGTTCTTAGTTCCAGCTGGTCTGTGTACGAGGCTTTGATTCTGAACATTCTTGGTTCCTTAGTCGTCTTGCTGTCTTGTGGATGCTATCCTGTGCCATATTGTTGCACCCGACCCCCAGAAGCTAAGTTACACGATGACGCCTATTACGTAAACCTACATTTTTGTTACGAGGGCTTATGCCGGTAGAGAGTAAAGGTTGCCCGCGCTGCGGCGAGGGCCAGTTACAGAGTTGGGCCGAGTTGGATGACGATGGGCGAGAGGTTGTTAAACGCCTTCCGATGGCCCGTGACTACCCGATTGGGGAACGTCAAAAGAAACACATGTGGTGCCTACGCTGCTGGTATGAGTCGACGCATGATACCGATCATACCGTCTAAACAATTGTAGGGGGCACTGGAGCGCGGGCATCTTGCCCGCATTGAACTGGAGCATGCGCTAAGAGCGGGCAAGATGCCCGCTCCAGTGCCCCTACAATTTTCATCCTGTTATCCGGTCATACGACGCGCGAATAGCTCTCATATTCTCAACGAGCTTTTCGTTCAGATCGATAGCCGACTCAAACCCGAGTTTCTTAGCAAGGTCTCGCAGCGCGGGATGGCCTGTCGCCGGCAAACGCGCCTGTCTACCGAGGATAAGACGCAGCTGATGGTCCACCGATCTGAGAAGGGCATAACCCTCGCTGAGCGCCGTATAATCCTGCGGATCTAAAGAACCTGTGGAACGCAGTCGCTTCAGAGTTGTCGCGGTTGACCGATCTTCCCCTTCATCCGAGACGTCATCGCGCAACTGTAAATAGCGGGTCGCGAAATAGACGTCGAGCATGCCGCCGGCGGCATACTTCACGTCAATGCCATGGCGGCCCCGCTTCCCTTTTTCCTTTTCCAACCTGTCTCGCACGTATCGCGTTTCGTTTTTCAGTTCCTCGGGATCGCTTTTGCGGGCAGTCTCGTGAATGGCATGTCTGGCATGGGTTTCGATCATTTTCCCCAGGTCCAGATCCCCGGCAATCGCACGGAGTTTCACGTAAGCCAGCCATTCCCAAACTACCGCTCTCTGTTTCATATAATCCAGGAACGCTTGTGAGCTTGTAACCAGAGGTCCATTCTTGCCATCCGGCCGGAGGCGCAGGTCAACGCGGTAGAGATATCCTTCGCGCGTCACACTCGCCAGCGCCGCTATCATCAGCTCCCCTAGTCTTGCGTAGGCTTCCTCCTGGGTCAGCGACGAAACCGGTGATGGCAGAAATGAATCGTAGACGATGATGACGTCGAGATCGGATCCATAATCAAGCCCGCCGCTGGCAAGACGCCCAACGCCGAGAATAGCAATGCGCGGCTCAATTTCTAGCCGGCCGTGGCGCCGGACCAGCTCGCGCCTGGCTATAAGGTAAGCAGCATTAAGACTCGCAATCCCCAGTTCGGTCTGCAGCCGATTCGACTCAAAGACGGAGAGACTACCGAGAGCGTCACGGGCGCCGATGTCGAGCAACAACCTCGCCCATGTCCGGCGCAATGCTGACAGTTCAGCCGAGAAGTCGCTTTCCGCCATCACCGCCGCGCGCAAGAGAGCGCGGTAGTCTTTGCGAGACGGTTTGCCCCGCGCGACATCCAGGCACGTAATCAAAGAAGGATTGCTCGCCACCATATCGCCAAAGAACTCCGATGAGCCGCAGAGTTGAATCAGGGCGGTCAAGTTCCCTTCGGAAATCCCTATCTTCTGATCGGATTTGTCCAGCGATGAAGCGATCCGCGCAGTAACAGTCAAAGCCCGGTGCGGATTGAGCGAGTTGTGCGCCGCTCTATGCATCAGCCGCGCGAGCGAATCTGCGTCTGGCGATTGAGATCCGTCCGCGGTTACCAGATGCGACGCAAAAACAGTCGCTGCAGCGTATGTCGCTGCCACTTCTGCTCCGACTGGTTGGCCCAAACCTTCGCGGCCAACTGTCTCGGCCGGGAGGGGAAGGTCTTGAATCGCGACGTCAGGTCTGGTCTCGCTCTCAGCTCCTCTAAACACCCGCTCATAGGCTCTGCTCACTCGGGACGTGTGCAGTCGCAAAGCGTGATCAAATTCTTCAAGAGCATTTGGGCCTGAAAACCTCATCCGCCGCGCGACCAAGGCTCTCTGCTCCAGGGCCAACGGAACCGCGTGCGTCTGAAGTCCGTGTTCCATCTGCAAACGATGCTCAAGCGTGCGCAGGAAGACGTAAGCATCGGATAACTCAGTACGCTCCTGCTCAGTTATGAGACTTCTTTCTGCTAAACGGCCCAGACAAATCAGAGTGTGTGCGACGCGCAACCAGTCGTCATTGCCTCCATGAGCGAGCTGCAGCGCCTGCGCGATGAACTCGATTTCGCGTATGCCTCCGCGGTTCAATTTGACGTTAAACCCGCCGGATTGTCGCTCGATGTGCTTGTCGATTTTCTGTTTTGCCAGTCTCACGCTGGTTAGTGCCTCGCTCACCGAAACGTCGGGTCGGAAAACTCGCGCGCGAACTGAGTTGGCGAACCGAGAGAATAATGGCGCCGATCCGGCGGCGGCCCGGGACCTAATCAGGGTTTGTAACTCCCAGGCCTGCGCCGTCTCGCGGTAGTAGCGAACGGCTTCATCAAGGGAACTGGCTAGCGCGCCATCGCGCCCGTGCGGCCTCAGGCGCAAGTCAACGCGATAGGCGGCGCCTTCGCCCCCGGGCTGGCCAACGAGCTTCGCAACTGTTTCCGCTAGCTTAATAAAGTACTCTCGATTACTGACTTCGCCTCGTTCACCAATCCCCGACGTTGTTCCTTCGTCGGAATAGATGAACACGAGATCGATATCTGAAGCGTAGTTAAGCTCGTATGAGCCGAGTTTGCCCAGAGCAACTACGCAAAATTCCGCGGCGGCACTACGCCCCCGTTCATCCGTCCCACGCGGTGATCCGTATTTGTTGTCGAGGTCCTGACGAGCAAGGCTCAAGGCATAATCAAGAATCGCATCGGCAAGATTCGAGAGTTCTTCAGTGGTTTCAACCAGGGTGTGCGTGCGTCGAATATCCTGCAGATAGGTGCGCAACAACTCCCGGCGGCGAAATCGAGCCAACAGGATTTGAGTATTCAGCGAGGAATTTGTTAACGCAAATCTGGCCAGAGACTCTTTCAACTCGTCGCGAGTTCTAACCCGAGGGCTCGTGCGCTCGCGCATGAGCCATGAGATGTATTCCGGATTCTGTTCCAGTGTGGTAGCCAGCAATGGGCTCCACGCCGCGAGCGTCACGACGTCGGAAAGTAGCCCTGGCTCGGACAGCAGGTTTTTGTAGGCGCGGGGATGTTCTTTCTGAACCCGCTCAAGGAAGAGTCGGGCACCCTGCTGATCAGGCAAGTCGCGAATCAGCGATTCAACTTTCTCTTCCAGGACGTGCACGCGGCTATATTACGCGGTGAGTGCCATCATTTTCCATTTGGCATTTGTCATTTTTCATTGCGAGAGTGAACGCCTCTCTAGTTCAGGAAAACCACTCAAGGCGGAGAGTCTCACAGGTTGGGAAGGTGGGCTTGCCCCCGCTTCAAGCTGGAATAGCCTTCAAGCTCACAAGAAACCATCAAGTCAGAGAACCTCACAGGTCAGCAAGGTGGGCTTGCCCCCGCCTCAAGGTGGAATAGCTTTCAGGTCACAGGAGACTCTCAAGCTTGAGTCATTTCTTCTGAAGTGAAGGCTGTTCCATCTTGAGC
>JBOGOU010000509.1:0-3407 GCA_050748205.1 Pyrinomonadaceae bacterium
AAGTTATTCCGCATGGTCTTCGGCAGATGCTCGCCGATTGTCTGCGGGTACTCCCAGCGCCACTCGGTATCCAGATGCGCATAACCGACAACATAGAGAGTTGGTTCAGTAGCCAAATTGGGACGTGTCGTTGCCGCATTCTTCGTAGCATGGTCGCTTCGTGGAAGCCCACTGGTTTCTATTTTTCGCGGCGGATTTGACGATTTAGAGCTTCCAGCCTTGTTCACCTTCGATTCAGGGTTAAGGCGAGATTGCGAAGTGGTGGGTTTTTCCGTGATCAGCATCACCACCAACGAAGCTACTAAGAGAACCGCAACGCTAAAAAGGTGCGGGTTGCGAGAGCGTAAGCTCATTAGCTCATAAATTCTTCTATGCATCGGTTCTCTCCCCCATTGGAGCGCGGGCATCCTGCCCGCACTTCTCACATCACCACGAACATCCGTGCGAAGCTGGGCCTGATTCAACGACTTCGGCAAACCGGTCTCGATACGGCTTCGCATACAATTCCACAAACTCTCTGATCTTATTTAAAGAGGGAACATTGGTAACCTTGCTGCGATGTTTTGTCGCGCAGGAATAGCATCGCATTGACCTCTCCCCAGTATTCACGATCCTCTCAAATCTCGACGGGCTCCACCCATCTTCTCCGCGAGTTCAATCAGTCGCGGGTCGCGCGCGTTGCGCCCATTGCTCAAAAGGATTGAGTTGTAAAGCGGCACTAATTGACTCTGCAAACGGTAGACTTCCGGGTCTACTTTTGCCATGCGCTTCACATGGCCAAACTCGTGGGCGATCTTCGTGGCTGCCAAAACTGAGCCACTAACTGTGTATGACGAGTTGCCAGGCGTGAGAGAATTCATCACAGCATTACAGAACCGGGAGCGATAGCGACCGGATGCTGGGCTTCAACTGATGCAAGAAAACCTGTCATTAGCGTTGAGTCTGGCACCCGGTCGCTACCGCTCCCGGTTCTGTAACGTCGCGCTAACTTGCTAACTTGCCCGCAATCCAAAGATTTGCGCTAAGCATCAATTTACCTTCCGCCCCCCATAACCCTTTCAAGCACTTTGAGCATCTCTGGCCTGGCATACGCCCAGTTGTGACACTTAAAACTACGCAGATCAAGAATCGCAGTTTTACACTTGAAACACTCTAAATCTGCGATGGCGCGAGGCGCCTCGACGTTCACGTACTTTCTCTCGCCGAGAATCACTTTGGTGAGCAGCTCCTTCTGATGAGTTTGACTTAAAGCGGAAGAAACAATATCGAGCCAGTTTGTTTCCCGCCCGCATTTAGGGCAGTTTCGCGTGTCGCCGCTAACCCAAAGCGGCGCGCCGATCGTTTTAGGTTCCATTCCCAGCAATTTCTCGATGGCTCTGACGTCAGCGTCGGAAGTCACCCAACGGTCCTTGCCGGGCAAGGAATGCGGGGAGTCGTAAACTTGCTTGAAGATCTCAGCGCTCACCACATGTGTTGTTCTGGCCTCGGGCGCCCTGGATTTACTCTTGCCTGGCATTCTTTTGATCTCCCTTCGTGAGTTAGTGATCAGTAGTCAGGTTAGTCATTTCTTAAGCATTTTTTGAAGTTGTGCGGCCATTTTCGGATTGAGTGATTTGAGAGTGTTGTATTCTGCGGTGGCCGCGTTTCGGTCGTTGATCGCCAGGTACGCAACTGCCAGATTGAAATGACCTGGAGCGAGGGTCGGCCTCAATCGGACAACCTCCTTGTACGAGAGAATCGCCTCGGAGTAACGCCCGGCGTCATACAAGGTCGCCCCGAGATTGAAATGCGCGGCTGCGCTGTTTGGCTCAATCACGGTCGCTTGTTTCAGCGCTTCCGCCGCTTCGTTGTAGCGTTTCAATCCGTTGTAAGCGTTTCCCAGGTTCTTGTAGGTGTGCGACAGAACCTCTTTTCGTGTCTGGTAACCTTGCGTGTATGCCTGACCTGTCTGGCCCAACAGAGTAATCGACTGCTGACAAGCTGCAATTGCTTCGTTGTAGTTTTCCGTATGGTTATAAATATAACCGAGGTTGTTATAGATCTCAGGATTATTGGGATCGAGCTTTAGCAAAAGTTTATAAACATCTATAGCCTCTGCGAAGCGATTCAGCCTCACTAGCGCGTAACCAAGCGGCATGTAAGCATCCACGTAATCTGGTTTCAACTTAACTGCCTGGCGATATTGCTCGATCGCGTCGGCAAAACGGCCCTGGTCCACATAAACATTACCGAGGCCCGCAAAAGCACGCGCGTCATTGGGATCAAGACTGGCAGCCTGCCTGTATTGCTGCTCGGCCTCCGAGTACCTGGGAGTTGGCGCACTCCGCGCCGCATTGCCCTTTGCAATGATCTGATCCTGTGCCTGGATAGTGGGCCGGGAGCCAGGTCGGCGACCACCAGTAACCCTGCCACCGCCAACGGGAGGATTCTCCGGTGGGCGAAACACAAGTGCGGCTCCACCTAAGATGTCGCTAGTTAACCTTCCGCCACCGTCCTGCGCTGGAACCAATCCACTAACTGACAACAATAGTGCTGCAGCGAATGTGCCGAATCTGAACTGAAAACTACTTCGGTGCATTTTAACTCCTGTTTGAATCAACTACCCGCCAAACTCGACATTACACCGCTCCGCGTCCACGAAGCAAGCCGGCTTCAGCAAGGTGTGATGTCCTCATGTGTGAGTTGGTTTGATCGAAGCAATCGATCCACGAAACCTGTTTCAATTAAGACTATCCAACTGCAACCCAACAGGATTTGCGCCTGCGCCTTTGAGGCCGTCAATCACTTTTACGACTTCGCCATAAGGAAGTGAACGTTGCGCTTTAATGAAAACAGTTTTCTCGATGCGAGCATCGTCGGGGAGATCCGTGCGCAGTAGCATTTCATACCGGTAACTGTGGTTCTGTTTTCGCTCCTCAAAGAGCTTGGTGAGGGCGGCACTGAGTTTCGAAGTATCGTCGACGGTTCCCATGTCGGTGAGAGAGTTCAATTTCAAAGTGCGATCTGGCTCAATCGTGACCACCAGGGTCCAGGGGTTCGGTGGTATATCCTGCGAGCGATCAGGCTCAGAAGGAAGCTTCGCCGCAAAACGCGTAGGCCTCAGTGGCACTGACACCATAAAAATGATCAACAAGACAAGGAGAACGTCGATCAGCGGAGTGACATTGATATGAGGCTTGTTGTCTGTTTCTGCGGTCCTTGACATGGCTGCATCCTCCAGCGTGCGGGCTTGGGAAGTTAGACACTCCGCGACTTCGAAATGTTCCCGCTGCAGGTCCTTACAATCAAGACCAACCTTTCAACTGTGAAAGCCCTTCAAATCAAAAGGCACGTTCAAGGCTGAAAGTTCCGAGTGAGCCTGAAAGCTGCTCCAACTTGAGGCGGGGGCAAGCCCACCTTCCTTACCT
>JBOGOU010000510.1:0-6440 GCA_050748205.1 Pyrinomonadaceae bacterium
GCCGGGTGAGTCTCGGGAAGGGTAGTCGAAGACTCATAGCGGGGGAGTGACTGCCCAGACATTTGAGCGAACAGGTCTTCGTATCGATCCACTATCCGCTCCCAGTCATAATACTTTTGTACGCGAAGTTGAGCGCGGTGACGGTAGGAATGGACCAGCGAACCATCGCGCAGCACACGTTGCAGCTTCTCTACCAGATCCGATTCGTCCTCGTAGTGAATTCCGGCGTTTCCAACCGCTTCGATGTTCTCCGGTGTAGCAAGCGTGAGCACACAGTTGCCATAGCCCATCGCCTCCAACAGCGCCGGATGTGTGCCTCCTACTTCAGTCGCATGAACGTAGCAATAGGCATTCTGTTGCAGGGCCCGGTAATCCTGGCCAAACACGAATCCCGTAAAGATTACTCGCTTGTCTCCTCGCGCTCGCTCCCTTAGATCTCGTATGTATTCGTGTGCATACGGCGCGTCGCCTACGATTAATAACTTATAAGCGGTCCGCACCCGCTTGAAGGCCTCGATTACGAGGTGGGCGTTGTTTTCCGGTTCGAGCCGGGAGACGTAAAGCACGTATCGATTGGGTTCCACTCGCCAACGCTTCACCGTGTCGCGGTCCGGTTTTCGTTCCACTTCCGAACCGTAAGCAATCATGGTTGATGGTGCGTTGTAACGCGCAAGGTAATAGTCATGAATCACCTGCGCATCTGTAACGGTCACATTAGGAAGGATCGTCGAAAGCCGTTCAGCCAATACATAGTAGCGCCGGCCCAGCCAATTCCATTTTTTCCGCTTGTGCTCAAGGCCGTCGACGTTAATCGCAACGGGCGTGCCCGTCAATCGCAAAATCGAAGCGAACGGCGCGTTAGCGGCATTGCAGATCAGAACAGCATCGAAACGGGAAGGGGCTGCGTGCAAGGCCGAGAGAAACGCGTGGATGACGGTATCGAAATACTTATGCCGGATAGTGGGTAGGACTCTTAACTTGACGCCCTGATACTCAAGTTGGCGGGGAGAAACGTAGTGGGCCCGGCAATAGACCGTTACCTCGTGACCCCGTGAGACAAGTCTGGTAGACAAATGCTCCGCGAAAGTTTCAAACCCACCGTAGCTGGCTGGAATGCCCCGGGTTCCGAGAATTGCTATACGCATGCGCTTTTGAAGAGTCACCACCTAGAGGATGCAAACTGCTTTACGGCGTTGTGCCTCGCGCCGTTGCCACGGGATTATCATTATCAGCGGCCTGTCTATAAACTTCAAGAGTTTGTTTCGCGGTTTCCCGCCAATCGAACATCTGTGCTCGCTTCAGACCGCCGGCCCGCAGCCGGGAACGCAGGTCTGAATCGTCGATGACCTTCGCGATCGCGGAAGCAATAGCGTCGATGTCGAAGGGATCAACCAACACACCAGCGTCACCAACTACCTCAGGCAGACTGGTCCTGTCACCCGTGATCACTGGAGCGCCACATTTCATCGCTTCCAAAGGTGGCAGGCCGAAGCCTTCAAAATACGACGGGTAGACAAAACAAAGAGCCCCGGAATAGAGCGCGGGCAAATCAGCTTCAGGCACATATCCCGTGACAATCACCGGGGCGCTGGAATTGATTTCCTCAATCGCCCGCAGCGTTTCACCATACAACCAGGCACGTCGACCCACAATAACAAGCTGCGGCAGCTCGCTTGCGGGCAGTGTCTGCCGCAAGCGCGCGTAGGCCGATACAAGACGAGGCAGGTTCTTTCGTGGCTGAATTGAGCCGACCGACAGGATGTACCTACGAGCTATGCCATAAGTATGTCGCACCCGTTGAAGTTCTCTTTCATCCTCAACCGGCTGAAAGTGAGTTGGCGCAGCCAGTGGGATCACAGACACGAGGTCCGGCTCTATTTTGTAAGTTGAAATAATGTCCCGCCGCGCATGGTCCGACAGTGCCAGAACCCGCGCGGCTTTGCGCGCCGAGCGTCTCACAGTAAAGCGCAGCTGAGCGCGGCTGCGCCGGTGGAAAGTCTCCGGCAGGTGCTCAAACGAGAGATCGTGAATGCTAACCACGACCGGACAAGGGGCAAAAGGCGGACTCGTAAACTGCACGTGCAAGACGTCAACAGGATTTTTTCGCAGTTCCGCGCTGAGGGTGACTGGGATGCGGACCAGCGGAGTGTGGGGCAACGTGCTGCGAACTGTGAAGTTTGGCCATCTGTCGCGGAAGCGTTCTATGGCCTCGGGGCGGGTAACGTAGAGAGTGTATTTGTTGAATGAATCTATTTCCGCGAGCGCTTCGATAAGATTGGTTGCATAACTCTCATTGCCGCCGAGACCGGCGCCAACAGAGTGAGCATCGATTGCAATTCGCAAATGCCTGCGTGCCACGTTTTACATTCGGCTTGGGGCGAAGCGAGTGCACCGCGGGTGATACGGTTATTTATTCTTGCCAGCGACCGACGCCTGGGCTTCGCTTCCCTGCTGGCCTCGCGTGTCGCGCTCGCGAATCCGAGCTGCCTTACCACGCAATTGACGCAGGTAGTAGAGCTTTGCGCGCCGCACGCGTCCCTTTTTCACTAGATCGATGTGGTCGATAATCGTGGCGTGAAGCGGGAAGATTCTCTCCACACCAACGCCAAAACTGGTTTTGCGAACAGTAATAGTTTCCCTGGGACCGCCATGCTTCCGGGCAATCACAACGCCTTCAAATGCCTGGAGCCGTTCTTTCGTCTCAGATTCCTTGATGCGAACGTGGACGCGCACCGTATCACCGGGCTGAAACTCGGGAATGTTCTTCCTCAGTTGTGTTTTTTCAAGATTGTCTAATCGGTTCATCTCATCACTCCACTCTTACATGTTCGCTGTTTACCTAAACTCTGATCCGAAATACCAAATCCGGGTTCATTTCAGCAGGTCCGGCCGATTTTGCCGGGTTTTCTTCAAGGCCTGCTCGCGGCGCCAGCGCGCAATCTCCGCATGATTTCCTGTCAACAAAACCTCCGGCACCCGCAGGCCTCGAAGTTCCGGAGGCCGCGTGTATTGCGGGTGGTCCAGCAAGCCTTCCGAGAATGACTCGTGGACCGACGAAGTCTCGCTGCCCAAAGCTCCTGGTAGCAGTCGCACTATTGCATCAATCACCACAAGTGCGGCAGGCTCGCCCCCGGAAAGTACGTAATCACCGATAGAGATCTCGTCCGTCACCAGCGATTCCGCGACTCGTTCATCGACACCTTCGTAGCGTCCGCAGATCAGAACAATCTGCGACGCGCTCTGTGAAAGATCTTCCGCAAGCGGCTGACCAAACACCCGGCCCTGCGGTGAAAGAAGGACTACTCGCGTTTCCCTTCCAAAGTCCTCGCGCTTGCTGCAACCTGTCAGGTCATTTACAGCTGCAAAGATCGGTTCGGCCTTGAGTACCATTCCGTCGCCGCCGCCGAAAGGACGATCATCAACGGAGCGGTGCTTGTCGGTGGTCCAATTGCGCAGGTCATGCGCTTTTGTCTCAACCAGTCCTCCTGCGCGAGCGCGGCGCAAAATTCCATAGTCAAACGCCTCGCGAAAGAAGTCAGGAAAGATGGTTATGACGTCAAATCGCAGCATTACGATTCAAAGATCTACAACTCCAAAAGTCCATCAGGGGGATCGATCAGGATCCTTTTGCCGGCAACGTCAATCTCGAGGATGATGGTCTGAACCATCGGAATCAGGTGCTCGTGCCGCTCATCGTTCTCAACCACAAGCATCTCGACTCCTTCGCCGATCCTCATTACGTCGCGAACCTGACCTACTGGCTGGCCGTTCGCTGTTTCAACGACGAAGTCTCTCAACTCCCATTCGTAATAGTGGCCTTCGGGAAGCGTAACGCGGTTCTCCTCGGGAACCGCGAATTCGTGCCCAACAAATTCACGCGCGGTTTCGCTGTCGTCATACCCCGCCAACTTCAATACTACCCGGGACTGATGAAACCAGTAACCCTCGAGCTCCACTACCTGGCGTTCCCCGTCGGGAGCCACGGCAATCAACTGCGAGAGATCCGCGAAACGGTCCGGAAAGTCTGTCAAAAGGTCGGCCACAATCTCACCGTTGAGGCCTCTTACTTTCACCGCACGGGCCACAGCCACGAGCCGGTCCGTGCCTTCTTTCTGCTCCTCGCTCATTCCACAATTTCTAGAACGAAGCGATGTTTTCTCTTTAGGCCTACAGCGTGAGCCAGCGCGCGCATAGCGCGAACCGTCCGGCCCTGTTTGCCGATCACCTTACCCATGTCTTCGGAAGCGACGCGTATCTCAATCAACGTGGCGCCATTGCGGTCGATCTCTCGAACGTCGACGGCCTCAACGTCGTCAACCAGCGCCTTAACAATCATTTCGACGGTTTCTCGCATCACTTGTGTTCGAATTCCGTAACTTTGAGATCTCGTGACATGCGCTTAAGCATCGGCAGGCTGTGCCGCCGCCTGGCTTTTCGCGTTCGCCTTGATTATCCGGCTGACTGTCTGGGTAGGCTGCGCGCCGTTCTCAATCCAATAACGGACACGATCCATTTTCAGCTTGATCTCCGCCGGTTGTCGCGCGGGGTTATAGGTGCCGAGGTTTTCCAGATAGGCACCGTCGCGCTTTGACTGTTTCTCCTTCACCACGATCCTGTATGAAGGTCTCTTTTTCGCGCCTGTGCGCATCAATTTAATCGCTAACAATTAGTCACCTCCGTCTCTCTTATCACTTATCACTTATCACTTATCACTTATCACTCATCACTCATCACTGATCTCTTTTACCGTCGTCTCTTCTTCCGTTTCTTCTTCAGTTTCTTTCTGGACGGACCCGCCGGCAATGAAGGTAAAGCAGGTTCGTCTCCAGCCCCGGCCATGCCGCCCAGGTCAGGCATCCCGGCCATGCCGGCCACGCGTTTCATCATCTTGCCCTTTAAGCCACCCCCGAAACCGCCGCCGCCAAACAATCCTGATCCAGAAAGCTGCCGCATCATCTGGCGCATCTCAGTGTATTGCTTGATCAACTGATTTACTTCAGCGACTGTGGTCCCAGACCCGCGAGCAATGCGCCGACGCCGATTTGCGTTGAGGATCTTGTGATCGGTGCGCTCCTGCCAGGTCATTGAGTCGATAATCGACTCTGTGCGCTTGAGCTCTTTCTCCATCAACTTCGTTTGCTCATCATTCAACTGGGGCATGCCCATGCCGCCCAAAAGTTGATCGGGCAACAGCTTCATGATTTTTGAGAAAGAGCCAAGCTTCTTTACCTGCCGCAACTGCGAACGAAAGTCGTCGAGGGTAAACTCATTCTTCTGAAGCTTCTTTAGCTGCTCCTCTGCTTCATCCTGGTCTACCTTCGACTGGACCTCTTCAATCAGGGACAAAACGTCGCCCATTCCCAGAATTCTTTGGGCGATACGATCCGGATAGAAGGGCTCGAGCGCGTCGTACTTTTCGCCGACGCCCACAAACTTCACAGGCTGGCTCGTAACCTGCTTGATGGAAAGTGCGGCGCCGCCACGGGCGTCGCCGTCCATCTTCGTCAGCACCACGCCTGTGATCCCGACGCGCCGGTGAAACTCTTCAGCCGAACGCACTGCATCCTGGCCAGTCATAGCATCGGCTACAAACAGAATCTCGACAGCGTGGGTTTCGTTCTTGATCCTGACCAGCTCTTCCATCAACTCGTCGTCGATATGCAGCCGGCCCGCGGTATCGATGAGCAGCGTGTCGAAACCGGTTTGCTGGGCGTGCTTGTGAGCTTCCCGCACGAGTGTGAGCGGGTCGTTGGTTTCGGGTTGTTCAAAGATCTGTTGGCCAGTCGCCCGAGCGATGACCTTTAACTGTTGGCGCGCCGCCGGCCGGTAAACATCAGCCGAAACGAGCAGTGGCTTGCGGTCTTGATTCTGCGCAAGCCAACGCGCTATTTTCCCCGTCGAGGTAGTTTTGCCGGAACCTTGCAGTCCGACAATCATCACGACATTCGGAATTTGCTTTGTAAAGACCAGGCGCGAGGATTGGCCGCCAAGTAAGTCAACTAGTTCGTCGTAGACTATTTTGACTACTTGTTCAGAAGGTTTTAGCTCCTGCCAGACCTGCTGTCCTTCGGCCTTCTCCTTGACAGAGGCGATAAAGTCTTTGGCGACTTTATAATTGACGTCGGCTTCCAGGAGCGCCAGGCGGATCTCGCGGAGGGCCGCATCCACGTGTTCCTTCGTCAGCACGCCTTCGCCGCGCAGATTCTTTAGCGTCCGCTTAAGCTTGTCCGACAGCGACTCAAACATAGAGCAATAGGCGCAGTTTCCCGCCCATGACGGAAACGGAAATGATAACGGCCCCCATAAATAGTGTCAAGGGAAGGAGTTTTGGTGGTGAGATTTGATCGGTAGTGACGCAAGGTAGAATGAGCCATTCAGGCGAAAGCACGTTTTTGCTTTGCTGAACCAATAACGCTGACGGGTCAGCTACCAGCGCGCGG
>JBOGOU010000511.1:0-20867 GCA_050748205.1 Pyrinomonadaceae bacterium
GCTTAGGATCCATTGGCTACCGCAAATGGTTCTGTGGGTTGAGTGGTGCCTTGGAGGTTGAGGTTAGGATCCATTGGCTACCGCAAATGGTTCTGTGGGTTGAGTGGTGCCTTGGAGGTTGAGCTTAGGATCCATTGGCTACCGCAAATGGTTCTGTGGGTTGAGTGGTGCCTTGGAGGTTGAGGTTAGGATCCATTGGCTACCGCAAATGGTTCTCTGCTTGCTTCCATTTACGTACCTCAAGAAATACAATGTCCTCGAAGTACAACCTCACAAAGGAAATCTCAGATGCCTCACCCTCACTTTCAGTCAAACGATGAGCGAATTCCTCTTGCCTACCTAATTACCTTTCGCAGTTACGGCACGTGGCTTCATGGTGACGAACGTGGCTCAGTCGACCGCTTCCACAATGTCTACGGCAGCAAGACATTGCCGCCCAACAGGCAGCGCAAGCAATATGAACAGCGCTTACGAGCGTTGCCTCCGGTCAAGCTGAATTCGAGACGGAGAGCAGCGGTTGAGAAAGGAATTCGGGAGACCTGTACAATACGCAAGTGGCTCCTGCGGGCCTTCAACATCCGCACAAATCACGTTCACACAGTGGTGTCCGCCAATAGTCCCGCCTGGTGTGTATTGAATGCGCTGAAGGCCAATGCCACAAGTTGTCTGCGAGAGGCGGGTTGTTGGCGCAGCGGCAGGAGTCCGTGGGCTAGCCGCGGCAGCAAAAGACGTCTGTGGACTGAAAAGCAGCTCTCCGATGCCATCGCCTATGTGCTTTATGATCAGGGTGAGCCTTTGCCTTAGTGATTGAGCGGTCCTGGTCAAAGTTGAATGGCCGGATCCATTGGCTACCGCAAATGGTTCTGTGGGTTGAGTGGTGCCTTGGAGGTTGAGCTTAGGATCCATTGGCTACCGCAAATGGTTCTGGGGGTTGAGTGGTGCCTTGGAGGTTGAGCTTAGGATCCATTGGCTACCGCAAATGGTACGGTGGTTGAGAGGTGCTTTCGAGGTTGAACTTACGATCCATTGGCTACCGCAAATGGTTCCGGCCAAAGACCAAAGGCCAAGTCCCCTGAATCATTCTAGCCACGAATTCCAGCGCTTCTTCGTAGATCCTATCGTTGCCCAGAATTTCCATTTCCCGACTTAGCAATTGCGCGGCGCTCGGGTTTCTTAGAGGTGAAACGCGACCCGGGTGGATCTGTCCACCCGTTTTGGCCTGCGTACCGAGGTAGAGACCATCATCGCTACGAGTTACAGCAAATACGGCAGCGTTAGAAGTCTTTAGGGAGACCTGCACGAGCCTACCGGCTTTCATCGCGTGCCGCTCTACCACGTTGAGATTCACTCTGATCGACTGGCTATTCTTCGCTAAGTTGAAAGAGAGGCCTTCGGGCATTGCCTGTGCTGGCCTTGCTTTGTCGATTTCCCAGCCCAGCCGGCTGGCGAGCCAACCAGCAATGAGCATCGCTTGCGAGGAAGCCCGGTGCGTTGCGTCCTGAGCAACATAGTCGATCTCTACACCGACTATTTGATCGAGCTCGCTGCGATAATCCTGAACGTCATAGAAACTTGCCAGGAGTGCCCGCCAGGAAGTTAGCCTGGCCCAGTTGAGATCACTAATAGGTGTTTCATGGCTCTTGTTGCAGAGTCGAGCGAGGGCCAGGAGATCCAGGGCGGGATCTTTAAAGTCAGCCGAGTCAATGACCACGCGATCAACTGCGAGGCAAAGCCGGTCAAAGATTGCGTCCTCCATCCAAAAAACATCACGCCACCACAGAAACGCCGGAAGGTCGGGCACCAGGAGCGGAACCGCCGCACTCGGCAGTTCAGAGATAAATTTTCCGCCCGCCGCGAGTGTTATCTCCTCACAACAAAGCCGGTCGATCATTGACGATCTGTTTTTTGGGCAGAAAGCCGAAACGTACAATTCGATATCGCTGTCTGGAGCATCCCTTCCTCCCGACATGACGAGAGCACGACAGGGATGGACTGCCGACAGCTCAGCGATAATCTGATGGGTTTCGGCTAAGGCGAGCTGGTCACTCAAAAAGACCATCAAATTCGCCGCTCGCGCACGCAACACGGCATCTTCCTCTTTGGATTCACCGGTGGTCCGTTGCCACAGCTGGGCCAGCGCTCGTTCCACGGCCTCTACGTCGAGCGTGTTCGGAATTCTGAGCTGTTGCGGCAGGGAATGCATTGTCGGTTGTCACTAGTCCGTCGTCAGTTGTCAGAGTTTACGCCATTTTCTCCCGTCACGTTCTATCAGATCAAAGGCTGATCGTGGTCCCCACGAACCCGCTTCGTAATTTGGAAAGTCCGGCGCGGGCTGTTTCCAGGCCTCGAGTATTGGAGTAACTATCTCCCAACCGCGTTCTACCATGTCTCGACGCGCGTAAAGTGTGGAATCACCCAGCATGCAGTCAAGCAGCAATCGCTCATAAGCCTCCGGTGGTTTTACGCCGAACGACGAGCCGTAGCGAAAATCCATGTTGACCCAGCGAATGCGCATCGCCTGCCCGGGCAGTTTCGCGCCGAAGCGCAGGGAAATACCTTCATTTGGCTGAATGCGAATGATGAGCACGTTCGGTTCCAGAGGCTGATCGGAATCTGTGAACAATTGATGAGGGACCGTCTTAAACTGAATAGCAATCTCTGTGACGCGCTTCGCCAGGCGCTTGCCGGAGCGAAGGTAAAAAGGCACATCCGCCCAGCGCCAGTTGTCCAAATTGAGTTTCAACGCCGCAAAGGTCTCAGTTGAAGACTCGGGATTAACCCCAGGCTCCTGGCGATAACCGACTACGGTCTCTCCGAGCACCGTGCCCGGACCGTATTGCCCTCTCACCGCAAACTCGTCCACGCGATCTGCCGGGATAGGACGAACTGATTGCATCGCCTTAAACTTTTCATCCCTCACGCTGTTTGGCGTTAGAACCACAGGCGGCTCCATTGCGATTAGTGAGGTGACCTGAAAGACGTGGCTTTGAATCATGTCGCGGACGGCGCCCGCTTGTTCGTAGTAAGCGCCGCGGCCTTCGACGCCGAGTGCTTCGGCGTTGGTGATCTGAACGTGATCGATGTACTGACGGTTCCAGAGTGGCTCGAAGATGCTGTTGGCAAATCGAAACACCAAAAGATTCTGGACTGTTTCTTTCCCGAGGTAGTGATCGATCCTATAGATTTGTTCTTCTTTGAAAACTGCTGCGAGTTGAGCATTTAATGCGCGCGCGCTTTCAAGATCGCGACCGAAGGGCTTTTCTACGATGATTCGCGACCAGGCCGGTTCCTCAGGCTGCGCCATTCTGGCCCGCCCGAGTTGGTCTGCGATGATGCCAAAGAATTCAGGCGCGGTGGCGAGATAAAAAAGACGATTGCCGCGGGTCTTGCGCTGCGCATCAATTTCTGCCAATCGCGACTTCAACCTGAGACAGGTTTCCAGATTCCCAAAGTCACCCGGCACATAAAAGATGCCGCCGGCAAAACTGGTCCAGGCCGTTTCGTCGATCGTGTCTTCGTCATCAAATTGAGCGAGAGCCGCGTGCATCATGGCACGATAGTCGTCATCGCTCATCGGGTGGCGCGCCGTGCCGACGACCGCAAACTCCGGCGGGATGAGTTGCTGTTGTGCGAGACGGTATAGCGCGGGAAGAAGTTTACGTCTTGTTAGGTCGCCAGTGGCGCCAAAGATCACCACGATGCAAGGCTCAGCTGTGCGCTCGAGACGCATTCCGGCGCGCAGTGGATTTTCCAGCGACTCCGTCATTAGCTCAACCACGTTTTGCTGATTTTACAGTGATTGGAAGAGTAACACGGTTGCGCAATCAGGAAGGAAAGTTTGATCTAAGTGGGTGGTGGCTCAGTTTGAGTGACACGGGCGTCTCGCCCGAGGGATCACGCGCAAGATGTCGCGTGCCACATCAAACTCGTCTCATTAACGGACCGGATGGTCTTTAGCGTAGGAATAAGCCGTGTAGGCCGCGATAACGTGACATACCCATCCCAACATGCCGCCCGTTCCGATCCAGAAACCAGGTGCAAGTATCAACCAGAGAATGCCTGCCAGTATCCGGCCATTGTAAAGTTGGCCAACGCCGGGAATAAGAAAGCTCAAAACTCCTGCTATGAAAGGGTCGCGCATTTATACAGGTCCTCCGCGCGAAAACATACGACGAGGAACCTCGCTTTGTTCATTAGAAATTTTGGAGTGCCTTGGGGGTGTGAGTTTCTAATCCGGGTTGGAACCTTGAAACTTGGCGGTAGTCCTAACGTTACGGAACCGGGAGCGGTAGCAACCGGATGCCGGCATTCAATGTACGTCTTACAGTTCTTTTAGTTGATTGAGCATAGCATCCGGTCGCTACCGCTCCCAGTTCCGTATTTGACTGGCGCCAACCAACTGGACTCCTTCGATCTTTGGAAATTAGGACACGCGCCTCAGGCGATCTCTTGACGAGGGGAGACGTTGCTGTAATTTTTTCGTATGAGATCGCCGGGCGCAGGTCCGGAAATGCCGCTTGAGGCCTGGGACGAGATCCCGTTCAGCCTTGGTTTCGACCTCTTCAAAGTTACCTGTAACTTGAAACTTGAGAACCGGCGGTGGCAACAGTTTCGACGATCAAGCCTTCGTCTCGCGTTTTTGAGGTTGTGGCAAGCAGCGAAATGAGGTCCTGATCGTAGATTCGCTTTTTGCGATCGGCCAGCTCGGTAAACCGGCCGTAAACCATATCGAGATCCGCAGGCTCGAGAGAGTAACCGAGCTCATCGTAACGCAGACTCAGCGCATGTCGGCCAGAGTGTTTGCCCAGCACCAGACTGTTATTTGGCACTCCGACGGATTCTGGAGTCATGATCTCGTAGCAGAGAGGATTGCTGATTACGCCATGCTGGTGAATGCCTGCTTCGTGCGCGAACGCATTGCGCCCGACGATCGCCTTGTTAGGCTGCACCTCGAATCCGATGATGGTGGAAAGCAGCTGGCTCGTTGGATAGAGCTCGCGCGTCTTTATATTGGTCTCAAACGCCAGCTTGTCAGAGCGGACGTGCATGGCCATGACTAACTCTTCCAGAGAAGCATTGCCGGCGCGCTCGCCGATTCCATTGATCGTACATTCAACCTGCCCCGCGCCTGAAGCAATCGCGGCCAGGCTGTTCGCGACCGCGAGCCCGAGATCGTTATGACAATGCACGCTGATGGTCACGGGTTTATCACCGACGACTCGCTCGCGCACGGTGGACACGAGCCGTGAGAATTCTGATGGAAGCGTGTAGCCGACGGTGTCAGGAACGTTGATGATGGAGGCACCCTCAGCCACCGCGACAGAGAAGACGTCGCAAAGATAATCCACGTCGCTTCGAGTTGCGTCTTCAGCCGAGAACTCCACCTCTTCCGCAAAATCTCGCGCCATCCGCACGGACGTCCTGGTCATTTCAAGAACTTCGCCACGAGTCTTGCGCAGCTTGTGTTGGAGGTGAATGTCAGAGGTAGCAACAAACGTGTGAATGCGCGGGTGAGCAGCTCCGGCCAGCGCCTCGGCAGCGCGGGCGACGTCCTGCTGCGACGTTCGGCAGAGCGCCGCAACGGTCACCTGCCGGCACGCCGCCGCAACCGCCTTGACAGCCGCAAAGTCACCTTCCGAGGCAACGGGAAATCCTGCTTCGATGATGTCGACACCCAGGTATTCGAGTTGCCGGGCCATACGCAGCTTCTCATCCAGGTTCATGGAACAGCCCGGGGACTGTTCACCGTCGCGTAAGGTCGTGTCGAAAACCGCGATTCGTCCGATAGTCATTGTTGCTCCTCCAGAGCTGGAAGGGTCATGCTAGAAGGCGCCAGCCTAAAAGTCAAAGTTATAATCTTTATAGAAGAATAAGAAATTATGATAGGATAACTCGCGCCGCTGGCAGTGATAACCCGCGCAAGGAAGCACGATGGACATAAATCAGCTTGAAGTCCTCGTAGCAGTGGCTCAGGAGCAGAGCTTTTCGCGTGCTGCTCAAGCTTTGCATCGCACGCAGCCGGCAGTCAGCCAGGCGATTCGCCGGCTCGAGACAGAGCTTGGGGAGCCGCTCTTTGATCGCTCATCGAAAGATGGCACGCTCACCGCGGCAGGCCGAGTGCTCTTTGAATTTGCGCAGCAGATGCTTAACCTGCGCCATAGCGCACAGAGCGCAATCAAGGAACTAAAAGATCTACATCGGGGCAAGCTGACGATTAGCGCCAATGAATATACGGTGATGTACCTCCTGCCCGTAATTCCCGTTTTCCGCGCCCGTCATCCACACATCAAGGTAGAGGTCAAGAGAAGCCTGGCCAGCCGTATTCCTTCCGAGATTCTTGGGCGCGACGTTGAGATGGGCGTTGTGTCTTACAAGCCAAGTGATTCCGCCATTGCTTCTGTTTCGTTGATGACAGACGAACTGGCACTGATTGTGGCTTTGGATCACCCGCTGGCTAAGAAGGAGGAAGTCTCGGTGCGAGAATTGGGCGCAGAGTCGTTCATCGCGCACAACGTTGCGTCGCCGTATCGCGAGCGAGTCGTGCGGACGTTTGAGAAATACAAGACTCCGCTCAACATCTCGCTGGAAATGCCGACTCTTGAAGCGATAAAAAGATTTGTTGAGCAGGGAATGGGTGTCGCGCTCGTGCCGCGTTTGACCGCGCAATCGGAGATAGCACGCAAACAGGTTGTGGCTCTGACGGTTCGAGAGATGCGCCTTGAACGAGGGCTATACTTGATCTACCGCAAGGGCGCCACACTTTCACACGCCGCGCGCGCGTTTCTTAGAGTGGTGAAGGAAAGCAGGCAGTAGATGGAAAGTCGAGAGTCTGGAGTCTGGAGATCGAAGAATAGGTCCTATTCGTCCTATTGGTCCTATTCTTCGATCTCCTATTCATCGACGCGGCGAACTTCGGCAATTTCACCGCGAAAGGTACGCAGCATTTGTTGAACGACGGGATTTTCCTCGGCAGACTTGCGTAAGCGCTGTTTCTCGAAGCGTTCTTCGTCTTCTTTGGAGATTTCACCTTCAGAAGGCGTAGCCTGATCTTTGATGACGATGCGGACGCCACAGTCACGGCTCGTAACCTCGTGACATACTTCACGTAGGATCTTTACGTTGTCGCTTTTCGCAAGCGTATCGCGCAGATGTCTCGCTTCAGGCGCAAACTCGACGTACAGCTCGCCATTCTCCAGCGCCGCGAATTGGGCTCCTTCGATTGCGGTCACCAAAAACATCTTGCGTCTGCGTTCGAGTCCTGACTTGATTCGCTCGATATCAGAGAGTCTGGAGTCTGGAGTCTGGAGTCCGGAGTCAACCTGACTCTGGACTGCCGTCTCTTGACTCCCGACTCCAGACTCCAGACTCGACACTCTTGACTCTGGTTCCAGCGCCTGACGAGTGGCCGTGCCGGCAGATGATCCTCCTATCGCCGCCGGACCAGAGCCGGTCGCACTTGTTACTCGTCTTTCAGGTTTTCCCTGCAGGCCACTGGCGGCGGGCGATGGTGTTTTTGTTTGAGCCGGCACTTTGCCGGATCGCAGAGACTCTTCCAGGTGATTCAGTCGTTCGAGCAGCTGACTAAGCGGCTCAAGGCGCCGCATCTCCATCAGTTTCACTAAACCGATTTCCACCTGGTAGCGCGGATGAGCTGCCGTGCGGAGATTGGTTTCCGTCTCCGCCAACGAGTGGAAGAACCGCACGAGATCGGATTCCGAAAACAGAGCCGCCTGGCGTTTTAGTTCGTCTCGATCACAAACGGCCGACTCCAGCAGTTCCTCGTTACCTGACACTTTATTTACCAGGAGATCGCGCAAGTGAGCCAGCAGATCGCGGCAGAAATTTCGTAGATCGTGGCCGCGCATAACCACATCGTCGACAACGGCCAGCGCTTCCGCGGGTTTATGATCGGCAATGCCGTTGATTACGCGTATCAGAATGTCGGCGCCCGCCACTCCGAGGGCTGTTTCTACATCTTCTTTCTTGATCGTCGTTCCGGCGAAGCTAATCACCTGGTCAAACGCTGACTGCGCATCACGCATCGAGCCTTCACCGGCGCGAGCAAGCTCACGTAGCGCATCCTCCGGGATCGAAATCTCCTCCGCCGCCGCGATAAGCCGGAGCCTTTCGAGGATCTTTGCATTGGCAATCGTGCGGAATTCAAACTGCTGGCAGCGAGAGAGGATGGTCTCCGGGACCTTGTGGCGCTCAGTGGTGGCCATAATGAAGACGACGCGCGGAGGAGGTTCCTCGATGGTCTTCAACAGGGCGTTGAAAGCAGCGCCCGAGAGCATGTGCACCTCGTCAATTATGAAAATCTTGTAGCGGTCGCGAGCAGGTGCGATAGCAACGCTGCCGATAATCGCATCGCGGACATTGTCGACGCCTGTGTTGGACGCAGCATCGATCTCCTGGACGTCAATCGAGCGACTTTCAGTGATTTCCCTGCACGACGGGCAGGCGGTTGGGTCATCCATCCGGCAGGGAGTGGGGGTAGGTCCCGAAGACTTGTGGCAGTTGAGCGCTTTGGCCAAAAGTCGCGCGGTAGTTGTTTTCCCCACGCCGCGCGCGCCGGAGAATAGGTAGGCGTGGTGCAGTCTGTCGTGTTCAATCGCGTTACGCAGAGTGCGAGTGATGGGCTCCTGGCCCGTCACTTCTTCGAAGCTCTGCGGACGCCATTTACGGGCTATTACTTGATAGGTCATTTGTTATTTGGGTTACTGAGGTTTTAGTTGTTTCGAGCCAGCTCGGGTACCGGGTACTTTTGCAACAGCTTCCATGCGATGATCACGCTGCCGTCCGTGTCTTTGCGAACTACTCTGAACGCTACCAGCACATCTGAAGTCGCGTAATCAATGGAACGCAGGACGTACGTGGCCTGCGTTTCCACCGGCAGCCTCCTTTGGTAAAGTACGCCGTCGATGGTCGTTCCACCTGAGAATCGTCGCTGTTCTATGCGCGCGTCCGGTTCCACGGCGGCCGCTTTATACTCTGCAAGGAACGACACGATTGGATGCTGTAAACTAACTTCTTCGAGCGACACATCAACGAGCTTTGTCAAGATTCCGTAATTAGCTCCCGCAAATCCGACTGACAAATGACCCGCCTCTAACTGGATGTCAGAACCGCTCCCATACTCATGTGTCAAACGCGTGAACGAATAGTAGGCGCCTCCACCGCGTATAGTCAGGCTCTTCCTGGTTTTATCGTAAACCTCGACGTCGTACAGCTCGCGCGGGAGCAACCGAATCAACCCGGTGTTAGGCTCCTTCAAAAACTCTGCATTAGCAGTACGGTCTTCCTTGGACGGCGCGAGGAATCGGTTCTCGAGTGCCTGCAATTCAGTTCGCTTGGCTTCAATCTCTTTGCGCAAGTCCTCGCGCGAGATTGATTGGGAAAAGCTACTTACAGCAAAAAGTAAGATTGTGACGAAAAACAGCGCTGGCTTAAAGAGGCGTTGCATTAATTTACCCCTTTCCGAAAGATCTAGTAGATTCTGGAAAAGACTCTAGCAGAGGACTCAGATGCCGGCAACGGAGGGAGCGAAGCATAAAACAGGAAGAGCGACGAATAGGTTTCTTTGTCGCTCTTCCGTCGATTTGGCCAGACTCCGGACTTACCCGCAACACACGAGGCCTTTGCTACCGTTGCTCCGTTCCCGGCCTGGCGGGGTTCACGAAGGCCGCCGTTGTGCGGAGCCCGAAGTCTGATAACTTGTCAAAAGTAGGACAGGCTTTTTCCGTCCCTCTTACAATCAATAATCGCTGATCAAAAGGCACTCCAACCGACCCAGGCGCGCATCACGGCTTGTCTCGATACGGCTTACGTTCGCCATAGAGTCGCAAACGCTGTCGCGCCTCTTCTCCGTACTGGCGGGCAAAATCAGGAAACGACAACGCCTTGTTTCCCCACTTGATTGCTTCCTCGAAGTTGCCGGCTTCGGCATGAGCGGCAGCCAGAGTATCGAGAGAATTTGGATCCTGCCAGTTAGTCAACTCACAACCTTTAAGTGCATATTCCACGGCCTGCTTTCCATTGCGAATCGCATCGTCCGAATTGGTGGCAAGCAGCCAGGCGAGATTATTGTAACTCGAGTGGTCTTTCGGATCGACCTCGATGGCCTTCTTATAGTCGCTGATTTCTCCTTGAACGTCTCCCTTGGCGCTGCGCGCGACGCCGCGAGCGAAGTAGGCGTCAGCATAACGCGGATTGAGTTGGATTGCCTTCGTGTAGTCGGCAATAGCCGCATCATGATCCTGGTTGCGAGCGAGGCCGCGATTGTAATAAGCGGCCGCAAAAGTCGGATCAATTTCGATGGCTTTGGAGTAGTCCACAATGGCACTTGCGAAGTCGCCCTTCTCCCGACGGATATTACCGCGATTGGCGTAGGGGAAAGCGTAACGGGTATCGAGTTCGATCGCTTTGGCGTAGTCTGCCAGGGCTCCCTCCAAATCCCCTTTCCGTCGTCGTGCCATGCCGCGATTGTTGTGAGCATAAGCGTGGCGCGGGTTGATTTCGATCACTTTGTTACAGTCACTAATCGCACCATCGAAATCCCCCTTGTTGTAACGCGCTAGGCAGCGGTTGTTGTATGCCATTGGGTCCTGCGGATTGACTTCGACGGTTTTGGTGTAATCCGCGATTGCTCCGTCAAGATCGCCCTTGCTGCCGCGCATCAGCCCGCGATTGTAGTAAGCGGGAGCGTTTTTGGGATCGAGTTCAATGGTCTTATTGAGGTCGGAGCTGGCGCCCTCAAGATCGCCCTTCTTAGTGCGTATGACCGCGCGATTGAAGTAAGCGGCAGCGGCCTGGGGGTCGAGTTCGATGGCTTTGGTGTAGTCGGCAATCGCTCCGTCAAGATCGCCTTCCTTACCCCGTGCGTTGCCTCGATCGACATAGTCTGAAGCAGTGGCCGGCGTTTGAGCCTTAATAGGCCACGCTGCAAGGAGTAAGGCTAATACTAATAGGCCTCTTAGTGGTCTCATCAGTGCGGCTCTGTAGTGCTAAATCTCAGTCTTGCGATGTGCCAGCATCCGCAGCAGTCCATTGATCGCAAGATGCAACAGGATGTAAGCAATTATCGCAATGATGATTGGCATTAACAAAGTATGCCCTTCGTCTGTGCGCGGACTGGCAACTATTCCTCTAAAGGGCGCATAGAACGGATTGGTCACAGTCACTATGAACTGTACAAACCCGGCGCTGCTGCGCGCTGCGAGCAACGCCAACAGAAATCTCATTCCGAGTAACGCGTAGATAACATAGAAGATGTAATCAACGATCTGAGAAACTCTCGCGCCGGCACGCGCCCGTTCTACCTCTCGTTCAGTGTTAACCACTTCGTCGACTGCTTTAGAACGAAATTGGCCGGCGACCTGGTCGATCTTCCGAGCTTCCCCTGGTGCTGGACCTGCACTGGCGCGTTCTGCAATATCCGCGTTTACGTCGCCCTCAACCTGTGCTTTTACGCTCTCGTGCTGCACCGAGCGTCGCGCTTCTTCGGCCGCTAGTTTGTTATCATCCATAATGAGAATTTCGAATTGCGAATTTCGAATTGCGAATTTAAAGGCAATCCGATTTTCGTAGGTTAAATTCGCAATCCGAACCTTCCTTTCTTGCAAATTCACAATTCGCAATTCGCAATTCGCAATCCGAAATTCGAAATCCGAAATTCGAAATCCGAAATTTTTGTGGCGGAGAGGGTGGGATTCGAACCCACGGTACGGTTCCCCGTACACAGCATTTCCAGTGCTGCCAATTCAACCACTCTTGCACCTCTCCCAAGAAAAAGTGATGAGTACTGAGTTCAAAGAGCGATTCCTCCAAGAACGACTCAGCACTCATCACTCAGTACTCATCACTCTTGTTACTGGCGGAGAGGGTGGGATTTGAACCCACGGTGGAGTTTCCCCCACTCCGGTTTTCGAGACCGGTGCACTAAGCCACTATGCGACCTCTCCAAAAACAGATGTCAGATTCTAGATGCTGGATGTTAGAAACCGCGTATCCAGCTAGCATCTATCATCTAGCATCTTCCCCGTCTTCCCCACCCGTCGCGCGCGAAAAAACTCCTGCATAAACTCTCGACACTCGGCTTCAAGCACGCCCGCGGTAACTTCAATGCGGTGATTCAAGAAATCCGTATCGCAAACTCGGAAGTGGGATTCAACCGCTCCGGCCCGTTCGTCATGAGCACCATAAACCAGCCGTCTCACTCGCGCTTGTATCAAAGCGCCGGCGCACATTACGCAAGGTTCGATCGTGGAATAAACAACCGCCTCAGTTAGTCGGTAGTTACCGATCTTCCCGGCGGCCTCTCGTATCGCGACGATTTCCGCATGCGCAGTTGGGTCGGCTTCCGTGCGCGTTCTGTTTCCTGCGACTGCTAAGAGCTCTTCATCAACGACAATACAAGTGCCCACCGGAACTTCGCCGCGTTCCCGGGCTTCATGCGCCGCGGCGAGAGCCTGGCGCATCCAAAGCGCGTCCGTTTCTCTTTCCCGAGCAGCAGCCATGATAGATACAAGTGCGTCAAACAGCGGAAAATTTAACTATAGGTGTCGCGCTCAAACACTGTCAAGGGAGTGGTTTATTCGTCAAGCGAGCTGTTAGCTGGCGCGCAAACCAACAGTTAACTTCACAAAAACCTGTTCCTATGAATACACCTGACTACGAATGAACGCTAAGTGCGTGCTATATTATTTTTGGAGTCGAGACCCCGCACTAGCAATTCGGCGAACCCGCCGTCACGGTCTACTGAATGACCACCGAAGCTCAGCAAAAAGGAAGCGGATCGCTTTCGGCCGACAGAGTGTCCGGTCGTTTACGACCGGCGGCGGCGCCTGAACCTGCCATCTCAGAAAGAGCGGGACACACAGCCGCAGCGCAGATGCGTCGCATGTCGCCGGCGGAATTCAATACCGCGATGATCCATTTTTACCGCGGCGAGGTGCAACGCTCGAACACCTGGCGCAACCGGCTTGATACAACTACCAACTGGGCCGTGCTCACAGCCGGCGCTACGCTCTCATTCGTTTTTGGATCAGCCACCAATGCGCATTTCGTTATTCCCATCATCTCGATTCTGGTAGCAATCTTTTTGATAATGGAAGCGCGACGATATCGTTACTACGAAATCTGGTCGAGCCGAGTGCGCGTGATCGAAACCGGCTACTTTGCACAGCTGCTGGCGCCGGAAAGCGTTACGCCAGACGAGGGTTGGGCCGAGCATCTGGCGGCCGACTTGATTACCCCGCATTTCACCATCAGTGAGTGGGAAGCCATCGGCAGACGGCTGCGGCGAAATTATCTTTGGATTTTTGCGTTGCTCGCGCTCAGCTGGAATCTCAAAGTCTATCTGCATCCGCTGCCCGCGCGCGACTTCAATGCCTTCATAGATCGCGCTACGGTCGGCATAGTGCCGGGATGGCTGGTATTTGTAGTCGGCGTGATCTTTAACGCTGTCATCGCGATTTTTGCGATCGGCACCGTGCGCCTGCGCGAAGCGACGGGCGAAGTTTTGCCACAGCACCAGTTTTCATTGCAACCTTTGCGAAGAATGACCAGTTGGACCCGGGTTGCCACCGGCGCCCCGCGTACGGCCGTGCGTGCAAAGCGTGCGCGCCAACGTGTGAAGAGCGGTTCAGCCACGGGGGAGCTCCGCAAGATCGACCTCAGCGAAACGCCGGACAAAGATTCTGCGCGAATCCATATTTCAGAAACGCCGGTGTCAGTGAGCGGTAAGCAGTGAGCGGTGAGCAGTAAAGAGAAAGCCGAGCAGAAGCGCACCCGGGGACTCTCAAGTTGGTCCCTAATTCCAGGCACAAAGTACAAAGCTCTAAGCTCAAGGATCATCGCCTCGTTACTACCGCTGACTGCTGACTGCTTACCGTCACATGATTGAACTGCGCGGACAACGACTCACTCTCGAAGAAATTGCAGCTGTTGCCAGCGGGCAGGAGCAGGTTGTGCTCTCCGCCGAAGCGCGTGCGCGCTGCGAGGCTTCGCGAGCAGTCGTCGAAAAGATTGTCGCTGAGAATCGTGCTGTTTACGGAGTCAACACTGGCTTTGGCAAGCTGTCCGATGTTCGCATCGACCCGGGTCAATTGCGAGAGTTGCAGTTGAATCTTGTGCGTAGTCACTCGTGCGGTCTGGGAAATCCCCTATCCGAGGCCGAGGTGCGGATAATGTTGTTGCTGCGCGCAAATGTGCTTGCCTGCGGACTCAGTGGCGCGCGTTCCGTTGTAGCCGCCACGCTGGTAGCGATGTTGGATCGAGGCGTCACGCCGGTGATACCCGAGAAGGGATCGGTTGGCGCGAGTGGTGATTTGGCCCCGCTGGCCCATCTCGCGCTCGCCGCCATCGGCGAAGGCGAAGCGTTCTACAAAGGCGAACGTCTAACTGGCGGCGAAGCGCTCAAACGCGCCGGTATTGAGGCGCTGCAATTGGAAGTGAAAGAAGGGCTGGCGCTATTGAATGGCACGCAGGCCATGGGCGCGGTTGGCGCGCTCGCCTTGCATCGCGCCGAACGCGTAACGCACCTGGCCGACCTCGCCGGCGCCATGTCACTCGAAGCGTTGAAGGGAACTCCGGTCGCGTTTGACGAACGCATTCACGCGGCACGACCACACGCGGGCCAGGTTGCAGTCGCAACTCACCTGCGCGAATTACTCGAAGGCAGCGAGATTCGCCAGTCGCACCTGGAAAACGATCCACGGGTCCAGGATGCTTACAGTTTGCGTTGCATGCCGCAGGTTCACGGCGCGGTGCGCGACGCGCTCAAACACGCGCGCGGAATTGTTGAAACTGAGACTGGCAGCGCCACAGATAATCCGCTGGTTTTCGCTGAGAGCGGCGACGTTCTCTCCGGCGGAAATTTTCACGGCGCGCCGCTGGCACTCGCTTTCGATTTCGCTGCCATCGCTGTAACCGATTTGATGAGCATCACTGAACGTCGCATCGATCGCCTCGTCAACCCGGATGCAAATGAGCACCTGCCTGCGTTCTTAACACGCCAGCCGGGAACGTCGTCAGGATTCATGATGCTGCAGGTGACCGCCGTCGCGCTGTTAAGCGAAGCCAAGATATTGGCCCACCCGGCGAGCGTCGATAACGTCCCCACGGATGGCGGCAAGGAAGATCATGTCTCAATGGGCATGACCGCGGCGACGAAACTCCGCGCGATTGTGGACATCGCCGAAGCGGCAACCGCGATTGAATTGATAACTGGGGCAGAAGCGCTGGAGTATCGCAAACCGCTGATTCCGGGCCGCGGTGTGAAATCCGCTTATGACGTTGTGCGCGCGCACGTGCAGCCACTCGTCGCCGACCGCTCAATGTCCGCCGACATCGAAAGAATTGTAGCAGCGGTGCGCAATGGTGAGTTTGATGCGCTCTTGAGTTAGGCGGGGCACATTAACTGAGCGCGCTCGCGTCGTTACCGCTTGCTTGCGGGCGGGTTGTGTAAGCTTAGAAAAGTAACAGTGGGGGAAACTATATGTCTGACGCATTTGATGAACGAAGACGGGGTTTGGAAGAAGAATACTTTCATCGCAAAAACAAGGAAGCAGTTGAAAAGCTGCGTGAGAAAATGAAGGTTGCGGAACAGGCCAAAGCAGCCGGCACGTCTTCAATGATTTGTCCGCGCTGTGGTGGCTCTTTGAAGGAGAGCAAGTTTGAGGAAGCGCTGATTGATACTTGCGAAAAGTGCGGCGGCGTCTGGCTCGATGCGAGTGAGTTGCAACAACTGACCCAACGTAAGAAGGGTGGCTGGTTAAGCGGACTCCTAGGTGGCGGCGACTAGGTATCGCTGAAACTCTGTCATGACTTTAAGAACCATACGTGCGCCACGCGGGGCCACCTTAACCTGCAAAAGCTGGCACCAGGAAGCGGCCTTGCGCTGCCTGATGAACAACCTCGATCCGGACGTCGCTGAGAAGCCGGACGAACTTATTGTTTACGGCGGCGCCGGCAAGGCGGCGCGCAACTGGGCCTCGTTTGATGCAATCGTGCGCGAGTTGCAAACGCTGGAAAACGACGAGACGCTGCTGGTGCAGTCAGGTAAACCGGTCGGCGTATTTCGCACGCACGAATACGCGCCCCGAGTTTTGATCGCTAATTCCAATCTTGTCGGCGCCTGGGCGAACTGGGACCATTTTCATGAACTCGAGCGCAAGGGTCTGATGATGTACGGCCAGATGACGGCCGGGAGTTGGATCTACATCGGCACGCAGGGAATCGTTCAGGGCACCTTCGAAACTTTCGCGGCGATGGCCGATAAACAGTTCGGCGGCGATCTCAGCGACAAGCTCGTTGTGTCTGGCGGCATGGGCGGCATGGGTGGCGCGCAGCCGTTGGCGGCAACTCTGAACGGCGCGTTGTTTCTTGGGATCGACGTCGATCCGGCGCGCATCGAACGGCGCGTGCTCAACGGTTACTGCGACCGGCTCGCGCTCACGCTCACTGAAGCGATCGATATTCTTGATGATGCCCGTGAACAGAAGCGCGCTGTATCGGTTGGCTTAGTCGGCAACTGTGCAGAGGTGCTTCCGGAGATCGTTCGACGTGGAATCAAGGTTGACGCCGTTACGGATCAGACGAGCGCGCATGATCCTTTGAATGGTTATGTCCCGGCTGGACTCTCGCTCGAGGAAGCCGCAGAGCTGCGCCGCGCCGATCCTGCTTCGTACATCAGGCAATCAATGCAATCGATGGCCGAGCACGTTGAGGCGATGCTGGCGCTGAAACGCGCCGGCGCCGTAACCTTCGACTACGGCAACAACATTCGCAAGATGGCTTTCGACGCCGGCTGTAAGGACGCTTTTGAAATTCCCGGCTTCGTTCCCGAATATATCCGCCCGCTTTTCTGTGAAGGTAAAGGTCCGTTTCGCTGGGTAGCACTGTCAGGCGACGCGGCCGATATCCAAAGGACAGATGACCTGGCTCTCGAACTCTTTCCAGACGACAAGACTCTGAATCGCTGGCTGCGTCTGGCGCGGGACCGCGTGCAATTTCAGGGACTGCCGGCGCGCATCTGCTGGCTCGGTTATGGTGAACGAGCCGAGATGGGCGAAGCGATAAATGAACTCGTCAAGCGCGGCGATCTCAAAGCGCCTATAGCTATCGGCCGCGATCATCTCGACACCGGCTCCGTCGCTTCACCCTTCCGCGAGACCGAAGGAATGAAGGACGGCTCGGACGCCGTCGCCGACTGGCCGATTCTTAACGCGCTCTTGAATACCGCAAGCGGCGCGAGCTGGGTTTCGTTTCATCATGGTGGCGGGGTGGGCATCGGTTATTCGTTACATGCCGGCCAGGTTTCAGTTGCCGACGGAACCGCCGAAGCGGCGAAGCGTCTGAATCGAGTGCTCACAAACGATCCGGGTTTGGGCGTGGCGCGCCACGTCGATGCCGGCTACGAAGAAGCCGAGAAGACGGCACTAAGCAAAGGCGTCCACGTTCCGATGCTTACTCCAGAGGAAAACAGATGACTAAATACGCGCGCACATCGCTGGCATATGTTCTCGTTGCGCTTATTTTTTCCACAGGGACCGCGAGCGTGCGGGGCCCCCAGCCGGGCAGGCCCGTTGGGGTGCTCGACCCGCCCGCATCTAACCCAATAGCAATATCATTCGCGACGCGCAATCTCCAAACAAACCCTGCGCCGCAAAACGCGCGCGTCCAGATAATTCAGTTTGAAAGCAAACTTGTCGGCCAGACTTTGCCTTACAACGTGCTGTTGCCGGTTGACTACAATCAGCCTGCCGCAAAGTCGAAGCGTTATCCGGTCCTTTATCTTCTGCATGGCCTGACCGGGCACTACAACAACTGGATCGAGCACACGCGCCTCACCGACTACGCTGCCGGCTACGACTTCATCATAGTCATGCCTGAAGGCAACAACGGTTGGTACACCGATAGCGGCGGCGTGCCGGGCGACAAGTATGAATCATACATCGTGCAGGAGTTGATTCCGGATGTGGAGCGGCGCTTTCGTACGAGCAGCGAGCGCGAGGGGCGCGCCATCGGCGGCCTTTCAATGGGCGGATATGGCGCGCTAAAGTTTGCCGTCAAACATCCGGAGATGTTCATATTCGCAGCGTCCCTCAGTGGCGCCTTGGGCGCGGCCTCGTGGATCGAAGCAGACCTGAAAGGATTTCCATTCATCTGGCGAACGCTGCAGCCGGTTTATGGTGCGGCGAATAGTGAAACACGCGCCGCCAACGATCTCAGCAAACTCTATCGCGAACTACCTGCCGGACGCATCGCCGCCCTGCCGTACATTTATCTTGACTGCGGCACTGAGGATGGGTTGTTGCAATCGAACCGGAGTTTCGTGGACATCCTGATGAAGCAGAACATTCCCCACGAGTATCGCCAGCTTCCGGGCATTCACTCCTGGACATATTGGGATGCGCAGGTGCAGGAAGTTTTGCGGATTGCGGTGAAGAAGTTTGGCAAGCCGACGACGACTGTGAGGCGCGCCGCCCTTGAAGATCGAAACGAGGACTAACCTATGACTACCCCCGCCGCTTCAAAAAGTCGGCACGTGTCGCGTAAAGCAAGTCTCTTCACTGAGTCGGTGATTCGCGAGATGACGCGCGAGGCGCTCAAGCACGGTGCCGTAAATCTGTCGCAGGGCTTTCCTGATTTCGCCGCGCCGGAAGACATCAAACGCGTCGCAATGCAGGCCATCGCGGACGATATCAATCAGTATGCAATCACCTGGGGCGCGCGCGATTTCCGCGAAGCCATTGCCGGAAAAACAAAATGGTATCTCGGCCTTGACGTCGATCCGGAAACAGAACTGACCGTTACCTGCGGCTCAACCGAAGGAATGATCGCGGCGATGATGGCGACAGTAGATCCGGGCGAGGAGGTCGTCGTCTTCGAACCGTTTTACGAGAACTACGCGCCCGACGCGATCCTTTCGGACGCCAAACCTCGTTATGTGCCGCTGCGGGCGCCGGACTGGGGTTTTGACCCGCAGGAACTGCGCGCGGCGTTCAACCCAAACACCAAGGCGATCATTGTTTGTAATCCGAATAATCCCACCGGCAAAGTTTTCACGCACGCGGAAATGGAGTTTATCGCCGGGCTCTGCCAGGAGTTTGACGCGCTTTGCTTCACTGACGAGATTTACGAGCACATTCTTTATCCACGAGACGGGGCGGAGATTCAGCACATCTCGATGGCGCAAATCGAGGGGATGCGCGAGCGCACGGTGATTGTCAACTCGATGTCCAAGACCTATTCAGTTACCGGTTGGCGCGTGGGCTACTGCATCGCGCCGCCGCAAGTTACCAGCGCCATTCGCAAGGTTCACGACTTCTTAACTGTCGGAGCCCCGGCGCCCTTGCAGGCCGCCGGGGCTTACGCGCTATCGTTGCCCGCTGCATACTACGACAAACTACAGAGCGAATATCGCGCGCGCCGCGATCTGCTTTTGCCGGTACTGGAGAATGCCGGATTTGAAACGTTTCGTCCGGACGGCGCCTACTACATCATGACTGACATCGCTGGCTTTGGTTTCGCGAATGATGTGGAGTTTACCCGTCATCTCATCCGCGAAGTCGGCGTCGCCTGCGTGCCCGGCTCCAGTTTCTACAGCGTTCCCGAGCGCGGCGCGCAGCAGGTAAGGTTTTGTTTCTGCAAAAAAGATGAGACGCTGGAGCTTGCGGCCGAACGACTAGAAAAACTTCATGCGCGCGTGTAGCTATTCCACCAGCAAGAAGCGGGGGCGAGCCCACCTCCCCAATTATGAGCTACTCACAGTCGACTTATTAATTCTTGATTGGAAGGCTTACATCGAGGGTTGACCACGCAAGTAACAGAATCTCTCAGGTTGGGGCGGCGGCGGGCTTGCCCCCGCTAGCTTGTTATTGAAACTATGCCTAATAAACTCATCTCGTTGTCGGGGAGTTGTCTCCTCGGCTTAACTTTAGTCACAACGGTTAGCGCGCAGCAGATCGCCGATCCGCATTTCGATACCAGGGTCGACAAGCCCGCCTTCACCAAAAATTTTCCGCGCGTTCTCTTCGACGAAGCACACAACAACTTCCACACCACCACCGGGCGTTACAAGCCGTTCGCCGATCTGATTTTCAATGACGGCTATCACGTGGTCGCCAATCGCAGGGCTTTTTCGAAAGAGTCGCTGCAAACTTTTAAGATTCTCATAATCAGTAACGCGCTCGGCGCCGAAGACCTGGACGATGATGGCGCGGGTAGTCCCGCATTTTCCCGGGAGGAATGCGACGCCGTTTACGATTGGCTGCGCGGCGGCGGCGCGTTGCTTTTTGTTGCCGACCATGCTCCCTTCGGCGAGGCGGCTGAGATCCTGGCGAAGCGGCTCGGCGTGGATATGAGCAAAGGGTTTACGCTGGACGAGGCCCACTCCGCTAAAGGATCGAACAATCCCGGCTTCATTGTTTACTCACGCGAGGACCATCTGCTCGCTGATCATCCGATTACGAACGGGCGCAACGATACGGAACGCGTGAACCGGGTTATTGCTTTTACCGGACAGTCGCTGAAGGGGCCGGACGGCAGTGAAGCGTTTTTGAAACTAGCTGACACCGCTGTCGATCAGCCTCCTCCGCCCGGCAAAAATGTTTCCGCGGCAGGCCGCGCTCAGGGCGTCGCTTTCCGGCTGGGAAAAGGACGAGTCGTAGTCATGGGTGAAGCGGGAATGCTCTCGGCGCAGTTGACCGGCAGCGACAACAAACCGTTCGGCATGAATGTGCCGGACATCGACAACCGGCAACTGGCGCTCAACATCATGCACTGGCTTTCGGGGCTGCTGAAGTAGTAGACAGCAGTCAGCAATCAGCATTCAGCCGAACGAAATCAGGGCTAATTTCCGTTTG
>JBOGOU010000512.1:0-3452 GCA_050748205.1 Pyrinomonadaceae bacterium
TCACCGCACCACTCGTCTACGTTAACTATGGATTACCTCCCGACTATGACGCTCTGAAGAAACTGGGAGTGAGTGTGAAAGGAAAAATCGCCCTCGCTCGCTATGGCAACTCCTTTCGTGGTGTGAAAGCAAAAGTCGCAGAGCAAGAGGGCGCAATAGGGCTGATCATCTACTCCGATCCGGCGGACGACGGCTACATGCAGGGCGAGACATATCCAAAGGGGCCCTGGCGTCCGTCGAGCTCCGCGCAGCGTGGATCGGTCCAGTACTTGTTTCAATATCCAGGTGATCCTCTGACACCCGGCAAGCCTTCAATCCCTGGCGTGGCGAGATTAAAGATTGAAGAAGCTACTGATCTCACTCGTATCCCGGTGCAACCGATTTCTTACGGAGACGCACGGCGCTTGTTGGAACCTTTGCGCGGGCCGGTGCGACCGAGAGGTTTTCAAGGCGGATTGCCGTTCGCTTACCACGTCGGCGGCACGGACGATGTCCGGGTCCATTTGAAAACAGAGATGGACTATCAGCTGCGCAAGATCTGGAACGTAATTTCCACCATCGAAGGCGGCGACGAAAAGGATCGCTGGGTAATCATGGGGAATCACCGCGATGCCTGGACCTTTGGCGCCGTAGATCCAAATAGCGGAACAACTGCAATGCTCGAAGCTGCGCGAGGCTTTGGCCAACTACTGAAGAACGGTTGGAAGCCGCGTCGCACCATTGTGCTGGGTAGTTGGGACGGAGAAGAGTATGGACTCATTGGCTCGACTGAATGGGCTGAAGAACTTTCCAGTGAGTTGAAAGAAAAGGCAGTTGCTTACTTAAACATGGATGCGGCCGTCTCTGGTGCAAACTTCGGCGCCTCGTCGGTCCCTTCCTTGTGGAAACTAATTCGTGATGCAACCCGCGACGTGCGCGATCCAAAGACCGGTAAGAGCGTGTATCAGCAGTGGCAGGATCGCGCTCGTGAAACGCAACCTGACGCTGAATTAACGGACGCCGAGTCTGGTTCGGATGCGAGGATCGCCGAAGCGCGAATCGGCGCGCTGGGATCAGGATCGGATTACACGCCGTTCTTGCAGCACCTGGGTATACCTGCCCTCGACATGGGCTTTGGCGGTGACTACGGTGTTTACCATTCTGCCTACGATTCATTTCATTGGATGTCACAGTTTGGCGACCCAACGTTTGCGTATCATGTAACAGCCGCGCAGTTGTGGGGAACCGTCGCGCTGCGTTTGGCGGAAGCCGACGCATTGCCGTTCGACTACACAGATTACGGTGAGCAAATCCGGGATTTCTTTACCGAGAGCGTGAAGACGGCCAAGCGTCGTAACCTTTCAACCGCGTTTGATGAAAAGGCAATGAACGAGGCCGTGGCGGACTTTTCAAAGGAGGCCGCGCGGGTTGAGAAAAGCCGGCAAGAGACCGTACGTGAGATCGAGAGCACGCGGGTCGAAGCAAACGACCGGCATCCGAGGGCGGTAGCGCGATTGAAGCGAATTAACGAAGCGCTGCTGGCAACAGAACGGGCACTAACCGATAGTGAGGGGCTGCGAGGTAGACCTTGGTACAAACACCAGATTTACGCCCCGGGCTTATACACAGGTTACGCCGCGCAACCGCTTCCCGATTTTCGCCAGGCTCTTGATGATCGCAACGGCGCTGAGGCGAGAGCAGCTCTCAGTAAGATCGGGGCGGCGATCAAACGCGCTACAGAGACTCTACGACGCGCGGGGGAGTGAGTTTTGTCGAGTGCGGCACTCAATACGGAACCAGGAGCGGTAGCGACCGGATGCTACCACTCAAGGCAGATCGTATTGTTCAATACTTCAGACGGGTGCGTTTCCCCGATTGAAGCTGGCACCCGGTCGCTACCGCTCCCGGTTCCGTACCGGCATTCCAATTTTGCAGAGTACCTACGGTCAGTAGGGGGAAGAATAGTCAATCAAAATCAAGGAGAAGAATTATGAGATTAAGGCCCAAGGGTTTAAGTATGTTTCTGACCTTCATTTCGGTTGTTTCAGTTTCGGTTATTGTCGCGCAACAACCGCGCAACAGAGGCCCGCGGCCCGCGCCCGCGGCGCCTGCACCCGATCTGAAGATAAAGTACAAAACAACGACCGCGGGGCAGCCTTCGGAAAGCGTCACAATGATCAAAGGCCTCCGGGAGCGCAGCGAGATGCATACCGGCTATGGCATGGATACGGTGAGCATCACCCAGTGTGATAGGAAGCGCACGATCCAGTTGAGCGATAATACTCGGAAATACATCATCACGCCGATGGATAGCGGCGATGCATCCGCGCCGGCGTCCAACAGTGCAGCTATGAGCGGACCCGCAGAACCATCGCGGCGGGGAGGTCTTCTTACTTACGTAACCACGGCCAACGATACGGGTGAGCGCAAGGAGATGTTTGGTTTTACCGCGAGGCACGTTAAGAGCTCGATTGCGATGGAGTCGTCACCGGATGCCTGCAATCAGGTGAAGCAGCGGATCGAAACCGACGGCTGGTACGTCGATCTCACTTTCGGACTCGAGTGTAATCTGGGGCGGCGAGCACCAATGATGAATCGTCCCGTGGCACCGGGCGGGTGTCAGGATCGAGTTAACACCAAACATGTTGGAGCGGCTCGTACCGGTTTCCCGCTAGTCGAAACGACGACCATGTATGGCGCCGATGGGCGGGTAACTTACACGACGACGAAAGAAGTGGTGGAGCTGTCGCGTGAGCCGCTTGATGTCGCGTTGTTCGACGTGCCCACCGGATACGTAGAAACGAAGAATGCCCAGGAGCTTTACGGTATTCCGTCAGTGGACGGAGGCATGGCTCAGTCGGCGCAAGGACGCCCGGGCAATGAGGGCAATGCAAGCAGCGAGAGACCTAGCCTGGCAGGAGCCAAACAACCTGGAACACTGCGCGTGGGAGTGGTAACGATCAATAACAAGAGTGATCGGCCTGTCTCACTCGACACTTTGCGAGGGCGTTTGGTAAATGGAATTGAAGGCTCAGGTATTGAGGCAGTCCCATTGAATGCCATATCGCAGTCGGAGGCTGAAGCTGAAGCAAAAGCCAGGCAATGCGATTTCATTCTTTATACTGACATCACGACTCTCAAGATCTCGGCAGCGAAGAAGATTGGTGGGTTCCTTGGCCGGGCAACAGGGGTTGGCGGCATAGACAAAAGCGACGCGCGTGTTGACTTCAAGCTCTTTGCCGTTGGCGAAGGTTCACCGCGTTTGCAATCGTCGGCAACGGGAAAAGAAGAGGGTGACGAAGCAAGCGTGGGAACTGCTCTAGATGTGGAAGCCCGCGCCGTAAGCGCCGCGGTACAAAAACCCAGGCAGTGAAGTAAGGAACTTAGTAGTTTGAACTTGGTACTTTGAGCTTGTACTCGAAAAGTGTCACTCGACCCACAGAACCATTTGCGGTAGCCAATGGATCCTAAGC
>JBOGOU010000513.1:0-75379 GCA_050748205.1 Pyrinomonadaceae bacterium
CTCGCGCCCAGTGCCGCGCGCACCGCAATTTCCTTACTGCGACCAGCGCCGCGCGAAAGTTGAAGACTGGCGATGTTGGCGCACGCGATTAACAACACCAGGCCGGCCGCCACCAGCAGCATCAGCAACGGGCGGCGAACGCTGCCAGCCAGTTCTTCGCGCAGCGGTACTACGGTCGAGCTTACGCCTTCCATCTCGTCGGGATGATCGTGCGCGATTCTCCGCGTAATTGTCTTGATATCAGCGTGTGCTAGCTCCAGTGTCACGCTCGGTTTCATACGAGCAACGACGTCCACATAATGATTGTCGTGATCCCCAAGTTGCTCCGCAGTGAGTGCCGCGGGAACCCAGATACCTACGTCGCCTTGCATAAACTGAAAGCCCACGGGCATTACGCCGACAACGGAGTATTTCTCTCCGTTAAGTAGAATGTCCCGGCCCAGAATGCCGCGGCCGCCACCGTAACGTCGCTGCCACAACGCGTGACTGAGGATCGCGACTTTCGCGCCGCCGGGTTTGTCCTCGTCACTGGTGAAGCTTCGACCAATCGCAGGCTGAACTCCGATCAGCGAATAGAAATTTGTTGTTACGCCGTATGACGGGATCTTTTCCGGCTCACCATCGCCGGTCAGATTCAAAGGTCGCCAATTAAGCGCGGCCATGTCATCAAAGACTGACTGCTGCGCTTTCCAATCGGCATAAGTTCCGGGGGCCGCCTCACTGTAGTTGCGCGGCGAGCCGAGGGACGACATATCCTCTCCGACCATCACTAGGCGGTCAGCCTCGGGGAAAGGCAAAGGCTTGAGCAGTACAGCGTTCACCAGACTGAAGATCGCCGTGTTAGCGCCAATGCCCAGCGCCAGGGTAATTACTGCGATGGCCGTGAAGCCGGGATGCTTCAGCAGACCTCGCACTCCGTAACGAATGTCTCTGAACACGGTTTCCATGGTTGTCTCCAATTGCCGATTGCGAATTTCGAATTTCGGATTTCGGATTGCGAATTTGCGTTTGAGGTCAGTTGGTTCTTTTGCCTGACCATCCAAAGATCGCCAATCTCAAATCCGAAATTCGCAATCCGAAATCCGAAATTCTCATTCGTAGCGCAGCGCTACCAACGGATCGACTTTGGTAGCGCGCCGCGCCGGAACGTAGCAAGCCAGCAACGCCACACAGGTCAGCAGCAGTGCCACACCTGCAAGGGTGGCCGGGTCGGTCGCGCTCACACCAAAGAGCAGGCTCTTCATCAACCGGGTCAAAGCGAACGAAGCAATTAACCCAATCGCCACACCAACCAGTGACAAAGCCATACCCTGCTTCACGACGAGCTTCAGCACGTCATGTGCTTGCGCGCCCAGCGCCATCCGCAGACCAATCTCATGTGTGCGCTGCGAAACGTTGTAAGCCATCACACCGTAAATTCCGACTGCTGCCAGTAGCAGCCCGAGCGCCGAGAACAAACTCAGCAGCGAGAAATTGAATCGTTGCGGCGCAATTGAGCGGCTTACCAATTGTTCCATCGAGCGAAGATTTCTAACCGGCAAGCCTGGATCGAGCTGGCTCATCTCGCTTCGGATCGCGGCGCTCAGTAGCAACGGATCGCCCGTCGTGCGCAGGACAAAGCTGGATTGCCGCAAGGTCGCGCTCACCCCTTCGGCAGCCTGGGCCAGTGGGATGAAAACCGCCGCAGGAGAAGCTTCTCCCAGATTTCTCTGCTTCGTCTCGTTGACCACTCCGATGACGCGACGCATCGCCGGATCAAAGCCGGCGTATAGGTGCTGGCTGAGTGGTTCAACGTTGGCGAAGTTTCGGCGCGCAAACGCCTCATTGACGATAACGACGGGTTCAGCGCCGATCGCGTCGTTCTGATCGAACTGTCTGCCCTCGCGCATGGCCATCTTCATCACTCGGAAATAGTCGGGTGAGATCAGGCGGTACTCCGCTGAGCCAGTCCACTCGCTTTGCCCGGCTAACCGGTAAGGCATGTTGAGCCACCTATCAAGCGGCAACTTGTTGGTTACCGCGGCGGCTTCGACACCGGGCAGACCGCGAAATCTCTCGAGCCCGCGCGAGTAGAGATCATTTATCTTCGGTACGGTGTCGTAGTTCTTCCCTCGAGGCGAAATTTGGAAGCTCAGTAAGTTCTGCGTCTCAAAGCCCGGCTCAACGCTGCGCAAATTGGCAAAGGTCCTGAGCAACAAGCCCGCGCCGACCGTCAGCGCCAGAGCCAGCGCGACTTCGACGACGACCAACACGCTACGCAAACGTCCAGGGGCACTGCCTGTGCCCATCTTGCTCGCGCCCTCCTTGAGCGCGCTATTCACATCCACGCGCAACATGCGCCACGCCGGAGCCAGACCGAAGACGATGCCAGTCAGGAGGCTGGCCGCTAAACAAAAGGCTAATACGCGCCAATCCAAACTGATTTCGTCAGCGCGCGGTATCATGCCTTCGGGCAGCAGCGTCCGCATTGCATTTAATCCCCAGATTGCCAACAGAAGTCCGCCGCAGCCGCCCATCAGCGCAAGCACCACGCCTTCGGTCAGCAGTTGACGAATCAAACGCCAACTACCGCCACCCAACGCCATCCGAATCGCCATTTCTTTCTGCCGCACTGCTGCTCGAGTCAATTGCAAGTTGGCGACGTTCACGCAGGCGATGAGCAATACCAAGCTGACCGCACCGAGTAGAATCAACAGCAACTCCCGCACGTTGCTCGTCATATTCACCCGCCAGTTTCGCGCTCCGAAGGTCTCTTTCTCTTGCACCTGCTTCGGGTAGATAGCGCGGAACTTTTCAAACAGCAGATTAAATTCAGCACGCGCCTGATCTGTTGTGACGCCTTCCTTCAAGCGGCCGATGACACTCCAGTTGTGCCCCTGATTCGTACTCGCCGGGTTAACGCCCATCGGCACGATGACATCTTGAGTTCCGAAGTATTCAAAACCGGGAGGCATGATTCCGACGACCGCATAGGTATTGCCGTTAAGGGTTATTGTCTTGCCGACTATTCCGGTGTCTGACGCGAACCGACGACGCCACAATCCGTCGCCGAGAATCACGACACGTTCACCGGCAGGGCTGTCTTCTTCCTTCGTGAAGCCCCGTCCCCTGGCGGGAGGGACGCCCAGCACGCGAAAGAAGTCACCCGATACAATCAAGCCGCGGATGTATTCTGTCTGGTTTTCCTCGGACAGATACGTGTTCGATCCCATCTCCTGAGTTGCGGTTACGGCTTCAAACGATTGGTTATTGTCGCGGAGGAAGACAAACTTCGGGTCGCTGAGCGCATTGACGTCGTCGCTGCCTGAGTAAGCGCGTCCCACCTCCATCAACTTTTCCGCTCCGGGGTAAGGCAGCGGACGCAATAGCACTGCATTGACGACAGTGAAGATCGCAGTGTTCGCGCCGATGCCGAAAGCCAGCGTGAAGAAGGCAATTAGAGTGAAGCCAGGTTTCTTCAACAGCATTCGAATGCCGTACCGCAGGTCTTGGATGAATGTCTGCATAGCGTTGCCTCCGAGAAACATTGCCGATTAACACATTGCCGATTGCCGATTTCGAATTTCGGATTGCCAATTTCGAATTTGAGATGGGCGTCAGTTGATTCTACTGCCTGACCACCCAAAGATCGGTAAACGCCAAATCCGAAATTCGCAATCCGAAATTCGAAATTCTCACTCGTAACGCAGCGCCACCAGTGGGTCGACTTTTGTGGCGCGTCGTGCCGGGATGTAGCACGCCAGGAGAGCAACGGCGATCAGAACCAGTGCCACGGCGGTGAATGTCGCCAGGTCGGTTGGAGCCACCCCGAACAAGAGGTTCGCCATCACGCGCGTTATGGCGAAAGCGCCTGCCAGGCCAAGTGCCGCGCCGATTAATGCCAACGACATCCCATTCCTCAGCACCAGTTTCAGCACATCGCTCATTCGCGCTCCCAGCGCCATTCGGATTCCGATCTCCTGCGTGCGTTGCGCGACTGCGTAGGAGGTGACGCCGTAAATGCCCATTGCCGCCAGCAATAAGGCCACTATTCCAAAGACGCCGAAGATCACAAGACTGAAGCGGCGTTGATCTAACGATGACGAGAAGACCTGGTCCAGCGTCTTAAAGTTGACCGGCAGTTCCGAGTCGAGCGATCGAACCGCTTGACGCATCGCCGGTACTAATGCCGACGGAGCGACCCGAGCACGAACCACTACGGACATGCTGGATGACGGCGGCCGTTGAAGGCTATTAGCGTAGACAGTGGGACTAGTGGCGGCATCAACTCCACGGTCATGCACGTCTCCCACGACTCCCACGACGTGCAACAAACGCAAGTCTCCGTCCATGTTTCCGAACTGAATTGTTTGTCCGATTGGGTCTTCGTTTGGCCAATACTTCCCAGCCATTGACTCGCTGATGAGAGCGGAATGTGGCGAGTTGGGCTGATCACTCCGATCGAATGTTCTGCCCCGCAGGAGCGGGATTCCCATCGCTGCAAAATAGCCCGCACTCGCCAGGCGAAAATCCGCATCCCCTGTCCTTGCCGCGTTGTTATTAATTAGAAAAGTTCCGTCGGGTCCGTCTCCCCTCAAGGGCAATAGACTAATAGTCCCGACCGCACTCACGCCCGGCAGTTGGCCCAGCCGGTCGAGTAACTGCTCCTGGAATAGTCTTTGTCTTTCCTCTTCCGCGCTGAGCTGGACTGTTGTATCAGGCGCGGTGCCGTGCTCCAGCAAACGTCGATACGCTTGCATGAAATCTTGATACTGTTTCTCATTGGCAGGAACATTGGGGAGGGTTAGCTCCATAGCCACGGCGCTTTCCGTGCGAAATCCAGGATCAACTTGCAGTAGACGGTAGAAACTCTTTCCGAGCAGGCCGGCCGCCACCAGCAAAATCAGCGTCAACGCCATCTGCGACACAACCAGTAAACTTCGCAATCGCTGGCCCGAATGACCCGACTGCCCCCGCCCGGTTTCCCTGAGACTTCCTTCAAGGTCCCTGGTTGAAAAACGAAGCAGCGGCACAAGTCCGAGCACGACTGCGACCAACAAGCAAAGGCCCAGAGTGAAAGCAATCGCTCTCACGTTAACTGCGATCTCATTCACGCGCGGCAGGTTCTGCTGATTCAATCCAATTAATAGCTCAACCCCCCAAAACGAAAGCAAAACGCCTAACGCACCGGCAGCCAGAGCCACCAGCAGGTTCTCGGTGATGAACTGCCGCGCCAAATGCAGGCGAGTCGCACCCAGCGCTGAGCGCACCGCAAACTCTCGTTGCCGCGCTGTCACCTGGGCCAGCAGCAGGTTGGCTACGTTTGCACAGGCCACCGCCAGCAAAAATCCCACCGCCACCAGAATCATCATTAGTGGGCCGCGAACATTCCCCACCATGGATTCCTGCAGTGGCGTCAGAGCAAAATCCACGGCGTCCATATCCTTGCCGTGTTCTTGTTTGAGTTGTTTGCCGATGGTGCTGACCTCGGCGCGCGCTTGTTCAATTTCGATGGCTGGAAGCATCCGGGCTACTACGTGCCAGTTGTGGGCCGAGCGTGAGATTTGGGGCACAGATGTTTCTCGCGGGATCCAAACGTCTGCGTTTTGCGGGAAGGCAAAACCTGGAGGCATTACTCCGACTACGGTGAAGCCTTTGTCTGAGATCCTAAGTGTGGTTCCGCTTAAGTCTGATTTTCCACCCAGCACTCGGCGCCAAAAGTCGTAACTGATCAAGGCTACCGGCGCGCCGCCCGGCTTACTTTCTTCCATAGCGAAAGTGCGGCCAAGAAACGGCTGTGTACCGAGCACGCGGAAAAAGTCGCCTGACACTCGAAAGGTAGTCGCTCGGGCAGGCTCGCTACCTCCAGTAACGGTCGCTGATCCCCCACTGTATTGAGCAACAGCCTGAAGAGTGCGGCTGCGGGCGCGGAGGTCTAGAAAATTGGGTTCGGCGAACCGCATTTGCGCGCCCGCCGAGTTAATCTCACGTAGCTGCACGATGCGTTCCGCTTCGGGATAAGGCAAGGACCGCAACAGCACTCCGTCAACGACGCTGAAGATTGCGGTACACGCTCCGATGCCAAGCGCCAGTGTGAGCACGGCGATTGAAGTAAACCCCCGCCGCTTCAGCAGACTTCTGATACCGAAGCGAATGTCTTTGAATAAGGTTTCCATAATGATTTCCGATTTCGAATTTCGAATTGCGAATCGCGAATTTGAGATTTGCGTCAGTTGATTCTGTTGGCTGACCACCCAAAGATCGGTAACTGCCAAATCCGAAATCCGAAATTCGAAATCCGCAATTCTCCGTTCTCACTCGTAACGCAACGCCACCAACGGATCGACTTTGGCTGCCCGCCTTGCCGGCAGGTAACAAGCCAACAGCGCGACTAGAACTAACAATATTGAAACGGCTGCGAACGTTGCTGCGTCGGTTGGCGCAACTCCGAATAGCAATGTAGTCATCAGTCTAGTCAGCGCGAGCGCAGTCCCCAGACCAATCGCAATGCCAATAAAGGTCAGCGCCATTCCACTCTTGATAACCAGCTTGAGAACATCAAAGGTTCTCGCTCCGAGCGCCATACGAATACCGAACTCACGAATTCGCTGGGTTACGGAGTATGAGACAACTCCGTAGATTCCTATCGAAGCAAGCAGTAAGGCCAGCGCGGAAAAGGCGGCGATCAACAGCATATTGAAGCGGCGCGGAGCAACTGATTCAGTGAGAGATTGCTGCATTGTCGCGACACCGTAGATAGGTTGCTCGGCATCAATCTCATGGACCGCTCCACGCATGGCGCCAATCAAGCTCTGCGGCTCATGATCAGTCCGCACAGCGAGGAACATAGACTGGACGTTCCAATCCGGTAGCGGAGGTTGCAGATATGGAATATACATTTCGGGCCTTGCATCGACGTCGAGACCTTGGTGTTTTATGTCCTTAATTACACCGACTACCGAAAGCCAGCGGAAAGGCGAATTGAGTCCACCCATTTTGATTCGCTTTCCGAGCGGGTCTTCACCGGGCAGAAAAGTGCGCGTGAAAGCTTCGTTCACGACGGTCACGTAAGTGGTATTTTCACGGTCGTGTTCATCAAAGTAGCGGCCCTTGCTCAGCTCGATACCCATGGCAGAGAAGTATTGCGGGTTGCTGAGGCGAAACTCGACATTGATCGGGTTTTCGGGTTTGCCTTCGACAGAGATATTGCGTCGATTGCCGCTGCCGCTGAGTGGCAGGAAGTTCACTAATCCGAGGGACTTCACACCAGGCAAGCCTTCTACTTTGCCGATGAGTTCATCGAAGAAAGCACGTTGTAGTTGCGGTTTTTGATATTTCGCTTGTGGCAGGGCTAAACGCAGCGTCAGAATATTGTTTGGGTTGAAACCCAAATCAACCTGTTGCAGCCGGTACAGGCTCTTAATCATCAATCCTGCGCCAATCAATAAAACCATCGCCATCGCGACTTCGCTAATGACTAACAAGCCCCGCAAGCGGAGTCGACTCCGGCCTTCAGTGGTTTTCCCCGACCCTTCCTTGAGTGACTCGCTGAGATTGAGCTTCGAGGCCTGTAGTGCGGGAATGATGCCGAATACCAGTCCGGTAAATAACGAGACCGCGAAAGTAAAAGCGATTACCCTGCCATCAACATGAATTTCATTGATACGCGGTAGACTCGCGGGGTTTAAAGCAGTGAGCAGGTCTTTCCCCCACACGGCTATCAATATCCCGATGGCGCCGCCGGCTAACGAAAGTAGGAGACTCTCAACTAGCAACTGCTGGAGGATTTGCAAACGTCCCGCGCCTAAAGCTGTGCGTATGGCAATTTCACGTTCCCGGGCTGCGGCGCGCGCTAGCAGCAGATTGGCAACATTTGCGCAGGCTATCAACAGGACGAAGCCGACGACCGCGAATAGCACGAGCAAGGCTGGGCGAACATCACCAACAATCTCTTTATGAAGACCGACAACACTAGCCCCCCACCCACTGCCTTCTTCGTAGTGATCCAAATGCTCGCGCTGCATTTGAGCCGCTATCGAACCGACGTCGGCTTGCGCCTGGGCAAGGGTTACGCCGGGCTTCATTCGCGCGATTAGGTCGAGGTAGTGAGAACCTCTGTTGTTTTCGCTAAGGTCGTCAGCGTCGAATGCCATCGGCTTCCAGATTTGTGTTTCGCTGTCGGGAAATTGAAAGCCGGCGGGCATGACCCCGATAATCTCGTGGCTCACGCCGTCCAGCATGACGCTGCGACCGACAATGCTTTGATCTCCTGCAAAGTGGCGTTGCCAGAGGCTATGGCTGAGGATGGCAACATGATTGTGACCGGGCTGATCCTCGTCGTGCAAAAACGTGCGTCCGGTTTGCGGTCTTGTTGCCAGAACGGAAAAGAAATCTTCAGTTACGAAGGTAACATTCAATCGTTCTGGTTCGCCGGCGCCCGTTAAATTGCGTCCGATAGAGCTATAGGTGGCGATGGCTGAGAACGTGTGATTGCGATTCCGGTAATCGACAAATTCCGCGGGCGAAACACTTAGCTTGTTCAAACCGTGGGTGGGCAGCTTGCCCCAGATCACCACGAGTTGATCAGAGCTCGGATAAGGAAGGGGTCGTAGTAGCACCGCGTTGACAACACTGAAGATCGTTGTATTCGCGCCGATGCCCAAAGCAAGCGTGCCCACGGCGATGGCCGCGAAGGCGGGCCGCTTCAGCAGGCTGCGAAATCCGAAGCGAATGTCTCTGAAAAGTCTTTCCATGACCATTCTCCGATTTGCAATCGCCGATTTACTCCTTCCCAATTGCCAAATTCGAAATTCGCAATCCGAAATTCGAAAATTCTTATTCGTACCGAAGCGCCACCAACGGGTTGACACGCGACGCTCTTCGGGCGGGTAGATATCCGGCGAAGGCTGCCGCAATTGATAAAACGACGACGGAAGTAATGAGAGTCAGCGGGTCACTACCGGCTAGTCCGAAGAGTTGGCTCGATATGAGTCTTGTCGCTCCCAGGGCCGTAGGAACTCCAATGAGAATCCCAAGAACGACGAGTACAAGACTGTCGCGCAGCACCATCCAGATGATGTTGCGGCGTTCGGCGCCGAGCGCCATACGAATGCCGATCTCATGAGTCCTGCGAACCACGGCATGGGCCATAATCCCGTACAAACCGACGGCAGCAAGTACGAGCGCCAACAATCCAAAAAAGCTGACGAGTTGGGCTGTCAGTTTTTCCTGACTCAGGGCTGCGTCGGTTTGAATTCGTAGAGAAGTCATCGCCCCGATCGTAAGCCTGCCATCTACCTGTGCGACGACCGCCCGCACAGCCGCCGCGATCCTCAAGGGATCGCCTTCAGTACGAATCTGTATGACGTTTGAGTAAGCTCCTTGATCCTGTATCTGCAAAATTGGGCGATAAACGGCACGCGTTGCTTCTTCTTTTGCGTTCCGGTATTTGACGTCTCCAATCACGCCCACGATCTCGCAATCATCCTTGTCGGAATCCTCTTCGAAAGTAATGCGCCTGCCAATCGGGTTTTGATTGGGAAAGAAGTGTTGCGCGAAAGATTGATTGACCACGGCAACCTTGTTCGATGCCGCCGTATCCTGCAAACCAATACTGCGGCCCAGCAAGAGCGGCAATGAAAGGGTTTCGGCATAGGTAGGGCCGATAAGAATATCCGACACGATAAGGTCTTCGCCTGGATTGGGCGTGCGTCCTCTAACGGTAATACTGCTAGTCCGCGAGGTGCCGCTCATGGGACTGAAGGTAGCGAGAGTGGCAGCGCGAACGTTCGGCAATGCGCTAAGGCGGTCGTACAATTGCCGGTAGAGAGCGCTTAGCTCAGCCGGTTTGTAACCGGCAAGTCGAGAATCAACGCCAAAAAGCAACACGTTATCGCGGTTGAATCCAAGGTCTGCCTTTTGCAGGTTTATCAGGCTGCGAGCAAACAAACCGGCGGCCACCAGCAATACGAGCGACATGGCCACTTGCGATATAACCAATGCGGAGCCGACGCTAAGCCGAAAACGGCCACGTCTTCCCCGAGTCGCCGTCTCTTTCAATGCCGATGTGAGATCAGTTCTTGTAGCGCGGACGGCCGGGATGATGCCAAAGAGAAGCCCGGCGGCAAGCGAGATTCCGATGGTGAATCCGAGCACCGCAAAGTCCGGGTTAACATTCAGCGGCGCGGTCTTGGCCAGGAGAGTAACTAAAACGCTGACAGCCCATTGCGCAAGAAAAATCCCACACATCCCTCCGATTACGGCAAGCAGAACACTCTCGGTGAGTAGTTGGCGAATCAATCGAATGCGACTGGCCCCGAGCGCTTGTCGCAACGCGATTTCCGCTTGTCTTGCAGCGCCACGTGAAAGCAGCAGATTGCCGATATTGGCGCAGGCTATCAACAACACCAGCAGCACGATCACCATCAGCATTTTCAAGGCTTCTGAATAGAAGAAACGCAATCCGGAAAGCCCGCGACCGCCTGGCGCGAGCCGAACATATGAATTTTGTATACTTCGCCGGCGATCATCTGTTAACTGCGTTCCGGCTTGCTCGGTCAGGAATTGTTGTAGCTCCAGAGCGACACTGGCCTGGGCCTGTTCGATGTTGGTATTTGGCTTAAGCCGCCCCAGCATGTTTAGCCAGTAGACGGTTTCGTCCTTCAGGAATGAGTCCCGCATCCCTATCTGTGGCTGAAACGTAAGCGGCAACCAATAGTCCGGAGATCGTCGCACGCGCTCGCCGAAAAATTCGCGTGGCATGACACCAACAATTCTGAACGAGGTGCCGTTCAGCACCACATCTTTGCCCACCGCTTGCTCGTCTTTGTTCCACTGCTGCTCCCAACAGCCGTAACTGATCACGGCTGCGGGTTGAGCATCAGGCGCATCGTCTTCATTCCCAAGTACCCGGCCGTGCAAGGCACCGACACCGAGAACAGCAAAGTAATTACCGGAGACTAGATGACCCGATGCTCGCCGTGCGGCTCCACCACTCTGCGAGCCCACCTTCCACACACTCAGCCGGTCTTCGCCACTGCGAAAGGCGCTGAGTTCCTGGAAAGATGGATCATGATCTCGGAAATAACGGTAGGCGGCATAAGAAAACAACCTCCATTCCCCGGTCGCCGGATCGCCTGTCGAGATCCCTTCACTTTCCGAATCGTTGAAGAGAACCAGGTCTTCAGGGGTTTTTACCGGCAGGGGTTTCAACAACACGGCATTAATTAATGTGAAGATGGCCGTGTTCGCTCCAATACCCAACGCGAGCGTAATCACCGCCACCAGGGTAAAGGCCGGACGCCTCAGTAACCCTCGGAGACCATAGCGAATGTCTTTCCAAATCGAGTCCATGTGCTCCAATCTCCTATTCCGTGAATCAATTTTCAGCGAACATTGTCGATTGCCGATTAACTTGGTCTTCGCACTTTGTTGCTAACGTCTGCTCACTTGGCGGCGACGCTAATCTCAAATCCGAAATCCGCAATCCGAAAATTCGAAATTCTTCATTCGTATCGCAGCGCCACCAATGGATCGACCTTTGTCGCTCGGCGTGCCGGGACCAGACAAGCGACGAGAGCCACGAGCACAAGCAACAAAGGAAACACTATGAAAGTCGTCACGTCGTAAGCGCTGACCCCAATCAATACTGACGAAAGGACACGGGCAAGGGCGAACGACAAGGCCAGCCCGATTACCACTCCGACTAGCGCCAACTTCATGCCCTGATTCGTGATCAGCTTCAATACATCACCGCGTCTTGCCCCGAGCGCCATGCGAATGCCGACTTCGCGTGTGCGCTGCGATACGACATAGGCCATGACGCTGTAGAGCCCAACCGCGGACAACAACAGCGCTACTACTGCAAACGACAATGACAGAGTCGCTGCCATGTTCGGCGCCCAAAGTGCCCAGGTCATGTGTTCGTTCATCGTCTTAATCGCAAATAAAGGAATGCGCGGATCAAGCGCCTGCACTTCGTTGCGAATCGCGCCGACTAGATTGCGCGGATCGCCATCAGTGCGGACCATCAACGTCATGCTCCCAGGGCTGCGCTGCTCTAGTGGATAGTACAAATAGGGACGCGGATCTTCTGCGAGTGCTCGGTACTTGCCGGTTTTCACCACCCCAACCACTTCAATCGCGTCAGGACTATTGGGACCGATGAAGATACGCTTGCCAACAGCGCTCTCACCCGGCCAAAGCATTTGCGCCATCCTTTCGTTGACGATGACGACGCGCTGCGCGCCCTTGCGATCGCGGTCATCAAAATCGCGACCAGCGATCATGGGGATCTGTAATGTCTTGAAGTGTCCAGGGCTGATGACGTTGGTCAGGATAGTACGGCCAGCGCTTCCCGGGCTTAGTGTTTCGCCCTCTTTCAAGACGGGGCCGTTTGAATTGGAGCTGTCTCCCAAAGGCACCAAACGCGCGAGGCTGGCAGCCTGCACGCCGGGCAAGTTGCCTGCGCGTTCCGCAATTTGGCGAAAGAAAGTCTTTGTCTGTTCCTCGTTATAGCCAACCAGTTCCGGATTCAATGAAACCAGCAGCGCGCTCCTGGCTGAAAAGCCCGGATCCATTGTCTGTGCGTTGCGAAAACTCTTGATGAAGAGTCCGGCACAAACCAGCACCACGAGCGATAAGGCAACCTGGCCCACAACCAGGGAGTTCCGCAGCGAAAGCCGGCGACGTTTGCCTGATTGTCCTGTACCTACATCGCCCTTCAGTACCGGTACGATCTCAGGATTCGACGCGTGCCATGCCGGCGCGAGACCAAAGATCAACCCCGTAGCTAATGAAACAACCAACGTGAATACAAGGGCGCTCTCGTCGAGCGCAAAGAAATCGTTGACCACGTTGTAGGGCAAAACCGGAACGAAGCCTTGCATCAGACCCGTTACCCAATTAGCCAGCAAGAGTCCTAGTCCGCCACCCATCAGTGAGAGCAGCAGGCTTTCAGTCAGCAGTTGACGAAGCAGACGTACGCGACTAGCTCCCAGTGCCACACGGACGCCGATTTCTCTCCGGCGTGAGGCTGCGCGTGCCAACAGCAGGTTCGCGACGTTCGCGCACGCAATAAGCAGAATGAGACAAACTATCGCCATGGCGATGGCTGATGCGCTTTTCATGATTCGTGACGCGTCGCCCCAACGCCCGTCAACCTCTGTCCGCACCACTACTGCGGTGTTACTTGCTCGATCGGTTGGGTAGGCCCGGTTCAAACGTTGCGCGATTGCCGACATTTCCGCACTAGCCTGCGTCCGAGTAACGCCTGGCTTCAGCCGGGCGAACATATTCATCCAGTGGTCGCCACGCGAACTCAACAAATCTGGTGCGTGCTGGAGGTCTTCAACCATCATCATGGGCGTCCAGAAGTCGAGGGAAAGACCACTTTTCGTTCCCTTGAAAGATGCGGGCGCAACTCCAATCACGCTATAAGTGCGGTTGTTCAGCTCGATCGTTTTCCCGACAATGTTCGGATCAGATGAGAGGCGACGCTGCCATAGGCTGTGACTGATCACGAGGACGGGTTTTTCGCCACGCGTCTTATCTTCGTCAGGCGCAAAGGGGCGGCCCATAAATGGCTTCACTCGCAAGACCTCAAAGTAGTTTCCACTAACCACCTGGCCCCAGATGACGTCATTTTGATTCTGGGTGCTTATTGCTGCCTGTGCCAGGTCTTCGGCTACGATTCCTTCAAAGACCGTGTTTTGATCTCGATAGTCGACATAGTCGGGATAAGAGAAACTGTCATTGAGGCCGCGATCGTCGGTTGTCTCGAACGGCCGGACCAGTTGCTCTGGTTCGGGTACCGGCAACGGGCGCAAAACAAACGCGCTGACGCCGCTGAAGATCGCCGCGTTTGCGCCGATACCGAGGGCGAGCGCGAGCACGGCCACTATCGTGGTGCCCGGCGCCTTCGCCAGCATGCGAATTCCGTAACGAAGGTCTTGCCAGAATGTCTGCATAGCGTCTCCAAATTGCCGATTTCGGATTGCGGATTTCGGATTTTGTCTGAACCAATGTCGATTTATTCCGGGTCGAGTCTTTGTTGGCATTGCTCAGAACTTGTCAAACAGAATGCTATTCGGTTGCACTACACAAATTTCGAAATCCGCAATCCGAAATCCGAAATTCCTATGCCTCACTCGTAGCGCAGTGCCACCAGCGGATCGACTCTTGTGGCGCGGCGGGCCGGGAGGTAACAAGCAATTAGAGTGATCACAAACAAGCCAATTGCTACCGCTGCAAAAACGCTCGTGTCGGTCGTAGTTACTTCAAACAAAAGCGACACCATCAATCTGGTAAGTCCGAAAGACGCGATCAAGCCGGCTGCCACGCCGATTACTCCAAGGACGATGCCCTGTCTTACGACAAGTTTGAGCACATCGCTGTATTGAGCGCCCAAGGCCATGCGCAAACCGATTTCGTGAGTGCGCTGCAGCACGGAATAAGACATGACGCCGTAAATTCCCACCGCCGCCATCACCAGGGCAACAAACGAAAAGACCGAGAGCAGTGTGGTATTGAAGCGCGACCGGGCAATGGACTTCGCAAGCAGACTGTCCATCGTGCTGACTTCACCAATAGGTTGTTCGGGGTCGAGACCATGAATTACGTTTCGCGCAGCCGGCGCAATATTTAGAGCATCGCCTCGCGTTCTGATTACCACGGTCATGTACGGATAGGTCAGCTCCGGGTGGGCCCAGTAGGACATCGGTTCGATCTCCGCATCGAGGCCCATGTGTTTGTTGTCGCCGACGACCCCGATAATCTCCGAGGGGACATTTTCGTCCTTCATGTCAATCGTTACTCGTTTGCCAATTGGATCTACCCCGGGCAAATACTTGCGCGCGAATGTCTCGTTAACGACGACGACGTGGCGCATTTCACTCGCCTCTTGATCGGTGAAGAAGCGGCCCCGCTTGAGTGGGATCTGCATCGCCTGAAAATAGTATGCGTCGGTAACGCAGACACCGGTGATCAGTCCCTGGCCGGGCGGCAACTTTGGCTGGCCCTCGATTTCTACTCCTGTGCCCGAATGCGGTCCGGTGAACGGAAGAGTATTGATCGCTCCCACGGCCTCGACTCCGGGAAGAGCTCGTACTTGCTCCACAGCTCGTCTGAAGAAATCGATTCGCTTGCTCTCGGTGTCATACTTTCTCATCGGCAGGCTGACACGCATCGTTAATAGGCTCTTTGGATTGAATCCAGGATCCACTGACTGCAGGCGGTTGAGGCTCTTCATGAGCAGACCGGCGCCCACGAGCAATACCAGGGCGAGAGCTACCTGGGTAACAACGAAGAGATTGCGGAAGCGATGACTACGCGCACCGCCGCCTATGTTTTTTACGCCTTCCTTAAGTGCTTCCTGGAGGTTGAAGCGTGCAGCCTCGAGCGCCGGCACCAGCCCGAAAAAGATTCCAGTCAGCAAAGACACGCCAAGTGTGAATCCCAGGACCGGGAGGTTCACTCTTACGTTACGGAGATCGATAAGCTCAGGCGGGCTGAGAGCGAGGAGAGCCTGCGTCCCCCACCACGCTACGAGCAAACCCAGCGCGGCTCCTAGTCCTGACAGGAGCACACTCTCGGTCAACAACTGCCGGACAATACGCCAGCGACTGGCGCCGAGCCCTGCTCTCACTGCTATCTCTCTTCTCCGTGAGGCAGCACGCGCCAGCAGGAGATTTGCCACGTTCGCGCAGGCAATCAATAAGACAAAACCTACAGCGCCGAGCAAAATCAGCAACGGCTTGCGGATCTCACCGGTAAATTGAGCGCGCAGGGGAACAACGGTCACGCCCCACTTGGTGTTGAATTCCGGGTATTGCCCCTCGAGCCTCGCGCCAATGGTGTCCATCTCGCTCTGTGCCTGGGCAAACGTGACACCGGGCTTTAGGCGGGCCACAGCGCGGGCGAAGCGACCTTGACGCTGGCGCAATTCGTTTGAGACTTGCCACGGTGACCACATTTCCGCTGCCTTGTTGGTCATCGAGCCCTTCTGTATGTGCCACGCAAAATCGGCAGGTAAGACACCGATGATTGTGTTCTCCTGATTGTTTAGAGTGATCTTGCGACCAACGATCTGGGCGTCTCCACCAAAACGCCGTTGCCACAGTCCGTAGCTGATGACGATTACATTCGGCTGCCCTGTTTTGCCATCATCAGGTGCGAATGTACGTCCCAGAATTGAATTGACACCCAACAGAGAAAAGAGATTTGTCGTGGCAATTTGTCCCGGCACTTCTTCGGGTTCACCATTGCCTGTCAGATTAAGGGTGAGATCGAAAAACGCCGCCATGTCGGAGAAGACCGTGTTCTGCTCTTTCCAGTCGAAGAAGTTACCCAGATTAATCACGTTCTGCACGTCGGTCTTGCCCTTTTGTTTCTTCTCCCAGACGACTACCAGCCGTTCGGCGTCTGTATAGGGCAAGGCGCGCAGCAACACCGCATGGACCACACTAAAAATCGCAGTGTTAGCGCCAATCCCGAGGGTCAAGGCGATCACCGCCACTAGAGTCACCACCGGGTTCTTCAGCAACATTCGCGCCCCAAACCGCAGGTCTTGCCACAATGTGTGCATGTCACTCTCCCGTAAAATCCAACTGGCTATAGGTCCAAAAAGTCCTATAGGTCCTATAACGCAATTCCTTCACTCATACCGCAGCGCCACCAGCGGATCGACTCTCGTGGCTCTGCGCGCGGGGATCCACGACGCAAACAGCCCGATAACAGTTAGCAACATCGAAATCGCAATAAGCGTTACGGGGTCGTTCGCGCTGACACCGAACAAGAGACCCTTCATCAACCGCGTCAAAGCAAGCGACGCCATTAGTCCAAGCCCGATTCCGGTCAGCGCCAGCACTAACCCCTGGCCCATGATCAATCGCATCACGTCACCGGCCTGTGCGCCCAGAGCCATGCGTAAACCGATTTCGTGTGTTCGTTGCCTGGTCGAATAATTGATGGATCCATAAACCCCGATACCAGCCAGCGTCAGGGCCAGGACAGCAAACGAGACGAGCAGAAACAGATTGAAGCGGCGCTGTCTCAGTGAATCATTAACGAGCTGGTCCATCGTCGCGGTTTTCGAGAATGTCTGATTAGGGTTGATTTGACGGATGGCTGTCTTCACAGCCGGCAGCACTGCCGCGGGGTCGGCTGTTGTCTTTACCACGAACGTCATTTGCACGGTCGGACTTTGGTGATAAGTAACGAACATCTCCGGTCGCGGGTTAGCGTCGAGCCCGCTATGCAGAACGTCGCCTATGACTCCAACAATTTCTCGCTCGACTGTCTGATCGAACATCACCGTAAGTCTCTTGCCCACCGGGTCTTCATCAGGGAAGAAACGACGCGCCATCGTCTCGTTTATGACGACGACCTGCGCTGAATCTTCTTTGTCGAACTTTGTGAAAAAACGACCACGTCGCACCGGGACGCTCATCGTGCTTAGATAATCGTTTGAGACTTCGATGTAGAAGGCGCTCGGTTCCTTTCCCTTTGGTGGCCCAGGTCTGCCGTGAATGGTGAACGGAGCGTCTTGTTCCAAATTGACAAAGGGCGGGCTGGAAACTAAGGCCGCCGACTGCACGCCGGGCACAGACTGGACCTTCTCGAGCGTCTGGTCGAAAAACCCAGTGATCTGCTCGGGCTTCTGGTAGGTCCTGCTCAAGAAAACCTGCAGAGCAAGCAGGCGCTCTTTATCAAACCCCGGGTCAACTTGCTGCAAGGCCACGAAACTCCTGACGAGCAGACCAGCACCAGTCAATAGCACCAGAGCGACGGCTACTTCCGCCACCACCAGTGAATTCCGCACCCAGTAACCCGTCGAACCACCAACTGCGCCGCGTTCACCTTCTTTCAGAGTTGATTGAAGGTTGGGCCGCGAGAATTGAGTTGCGGGAATCAAACCGAAGATGATTGCTGTGAGAACCGAAACTGCCAGCGCAAATAACATCACCCGGGCATCTACGTTGACAGACTCGATGCGGGGAATTTTTGCAGAGTTGAAAGCGAGGATTAGCCTGACTCCCCACGAACCCAGTAGCAGACCGCCAACGCCTCCCAACAATGCGAGCAAGAGGCTCTCGGTCAACAACTGGCGAACCAAACGAACGCGCGCAGCGCCCAGCGCCGATCGAATCGCAAACTCCCGCTGTCTTTCAGCGCCGCGTACTAGAAGTAAGTTGGCGACGTTTCCGCAAGCGATCAAAAGCACGAAACCGACCGCCCCTAACAAAATCCACAGTGCTGATCTCACGTGGCCGGTCAGTTGTTCAGACAAGAGCACGACCGTCGCACCCATCCCGCCATTCGTATCCGGATACTCTGAGGCAAGCCGCGCCGCAATACCGCTCATTTCGCCTTGCGCCTGATCGACTGTGGTCCCCGGTTTCAATCTCGCGATCACATTCCAGTAGGTGGGGCCGCGCAACTGTCTATCGCTTTCTCGCAACACACGGGGCGCCCAGACTTCTCTGTCGGGCGGAAACTGAAACTCGGCCGGCATGATTCCGACGACGCTGTAAGGCTGACCGTTTAGTGTCAACTTTTGTCCAATTAAATTTTGATCGCCGCCGAAGCGCCGCTGCCATAAGCTCTGGCTGATTACCACAACGCGTTCGTTGCCTGGCCGGTAATCCTCTGCACTGAAGGTTCGACCGTGAAGCGCACTCGAGCCGAGCGTTTCAAAGAAACCTTCTGTCACGAGCCAGGCTGGGAACCTTTCCGGCTCGCCATTGCCTATTAAGCTGAAACCAAATGGCTCGACGCCCGCCATCGCTTCAAACGACCGGCTCTGTTCACGCCAGTCGAGGAAATTAGCAGGCGACACATCATTACGGGGCACACCAGCCTTCGCATTGTTTTGCCAAAGCGTGACGATGCGTTCGGAGTCACGATAAGGAAGTGGGCGAAGGAGAACCGCATTCACAACACTGAAGATCGCCGTGTTTGCTCCGATGCCGAGCGCAAGCGTGATCACTGCAAACAAAGTAAAGGCAGGTCGCTTTAGCAGGCTTCTGACTCCGTAGCGAACGTCACGAAATAAGGTTTCCATAGCGAATCCCCCACTTCAATGCCAATTGCCGATTGCCAATTGCCGATTTTGGAGTGCGCCGGCAGAGCGAAGCGGCGACGGCGCTTTTGTCCGATAAACTTCAGTTTGTCTCTCTGGGGCGAAACCAGATTCCATCGAAGCATCGACAAACTGAAGTTTATCGGACAAATCCAAAGCGGTGTCGCGCTAGCGCTTGCCACCGCACTCCACAAAAGGCTCACTCGTAGCGCAGCGCTACCAACGGATCGACTCTCGTCGCGCGTCGCGCCGGTATGTAACAAGCCAGCAGTGCCACTACCAACAAACTCAGCGAGACCGCGATGAAGGTAGTTGCATCAGTGGCCGTCACGCCGAATAGCAAGCTCGTCATCAGTCGGGTAAGCGCCAAAGCGGCGACGAGACCAATGCCCACACCAGCGACTGCCAGGCGCATGCATTGACCAACCACCAACCGCAACACGTCCATCGCTCGCGCACCGAGGGCTACGCGAATGCCAATCTCTCGTGTGCGCTGGGCTACTGAATACGAAAGCACTCCGTAGATGCCGGTTGCCGCCAGCACCAGCGCCAGAGACGCGAACATGATCAGGATGAGCAGCGCAAAACGGCGCGTGCCCACCGAATCACCGACTAGGTCTTCCATTGTCTGGATCTGGTAGACGGGCTGGTTGCTGTCGACTTCGCGGATCGCTCTCTGGATTGATCCGACGAGGCTCTTGGGATCGACCGTCGAGCGCACCGCGAGATTCATCCGGCGATAGCGTCCCGCCATCTGCCCCAGCGGGAAATAGACTTCGGGTTTGACTCCCACGTCGAGTGAAGCTTGCGCCGAGTCTCGTACTACACCTTTGACCGTAAACCACGGGTTCTTCGAATCTGCACTGGCTGCCGCGCCAGCGCGGCTGCCGGGCTCGGGATCTGCGATCTTGATCCGCTTGCCGAGCGGATCCTGATTCACCCAGAAGCGGTTCGCCATCGCCTGATTGATGATGATTACCGGCTGCGATTCCGCACCGTCTTGAATGGAAAAGAATTGGCCAGCGAGTAACGGGATGCCCATAGTCGTGAAGTAGTCAGAACTAATGGTGCGCGTGTCGACACTCTGGGTTTGCATTTCCTCGCGGATAACATTGCTCTCAATTGTGAGCGGCCAGGCTTCAGTGAAAACAAAAGGCATGTGCGAAGCTACGCTCACCGCTTCGATTCCGGGCAGGCTCTTGACACGATCGATCACCTGCTGGAAGAAGAGCGCATTCTGCGCTCCATCCTTCGACTTCGCCGGGGATCGGTTGATTCTCATCGACAGCACGTTTGCTGTGTTCAGTCCCGGATCGATGTTGGTCAGCTTGGCGTAACTGCGAATCATCAATCCGGCCATCACCAACAGGATCAGCGAGAGACTGACTTCCGCGACGACGAGCAGATTCTGAGCGCGGCGTGGCGCACGCGTTACCGAGCGCTGGTTGCCGGATTTCAAAGCGTCCTGCACCGGCGCGCGCGAGATCTGCAGTGCCGGCCACAGACCGAAGATGAAAGCGGTCACAAGTGATACGGCCAGCGCAAAAAGCAGCACCCGGGCATTCATGCCAACTTCCCGGCCCGGTGGTATGGTTCCCGTGGGGATGAGTGTCACGAGCGCCTTTGTGCCCCACGACGCGAGCAGTAATCCGCTTACGCCGCCCAACAGTGCCAACACAGCGCTCTCGGTTAGCATCTGGCGAATGATCCGCAGACGATTCGCCCCCATCGCCGCGCGGACCGCGATTTCGTGCGAACGGCCCATCGACCTTGCCAACAGCAGGTTCGCGATGTTGGCGCAGGCGATGAGCAACACCAAACCAACTGCGCCCAGCAAAACAAACAGCGCTTTCCGTACCACTCCGAAATAGAATTCGCTCAGTGATTCCAGGTATATACCGCGGCCGGCGTACTCCGGATTAGTAGTGGCGAAAGCCTGCTCGTTTTGCCTGGCTAGCGTTGCTAGTTCAGCTTTCGTCTGCTCAGCCGTCTTTTCCAGCTTCGTGCGAACGAGAACCGCGACCTGGCGACCTCCACGCGGGGCCTGGGCAAAATCAAAAGGAAATGGGAACCAGGCTTCTGCGCCATCGTAACGAAAGCGCGGCGGCATCACTCCGACGATGGTGAAGGGTTCATCATCAAGAAACACCTTCTGTCCGAGTACCGTGCGCTCGCCACCGAACCGGCGTTGCCACAACGCATGACTTATTACCAGCACACGCGCGCCGTTGGGCCCCTGTTCTTCCGGTTGTATCGTTCGTCCTAGCTCAGGCTCGACGCCGAGCATCGAAAAGAATTCAGTTGAGACCTTTCCCGCGGGCACTCTTTCCGGCTCTTCACCTCCAGTGAGATTGCGACTAACCGCTTCATAGGCGGCCACGCGCTCGAAGATTCCGCTCTGAGCGAGGTCAACGAATTCTGGTCCGGAAGCGCGGAATTGTTGCTGAACGCCGATCTTCGGCAGGCTTTGCCGGATGAAAAAGAGTTTCGCCGGATCGTTGTAAGGGAACGGATTGAGGATGACGATGTTGACGATGCTGAATAGCGCCGTGCTCGCACCGATCCCGAGCGCGAGCGTCACTACGGCAACAATTGTGAAAGGGGGCCGCTTGCGCAACATGCGCAGGCAGTAACGCAGATCCTGTATGAAGTTTCCCATGTTCACTCCTTATTCGTACCTTAGTGCCACCAACGCCGTGGCACAGACTTCAGTCTGTGTGACCGCCTTGTTCACCCTCCAACCTTGAAAGGTTATTCATCCCCAAACTCAGACTGAAGTCTGTGCCACAGGCTTCTAGCGCCTCTTGGTGGTCAGCAACAGTCAACTGACGCCAATCTCAATTTCGAAATCCGAAATCCGAAATCCGAAATTCTCACTCGTAGCGCAGCGCCACCAACGGATCGACTCTCGTCGCGCGTCGCGCCGGTACGTAACAGGCAATCAAAGCGACGGCGATCAAAACGAATGAGACGGTGACAAACGTCACAGAGTCGGTAGTGGTCACGCCAAACAGCAAACCCTCCATCAAGCGCGTCAGTGCAAACGCCCCCAACAATCCAGCTGAGACACCAATCAAGGTTAGGAGCATCCCGTTTCCCATAATCAGTTTCATTATGTCTTTCGCCTGGGCCCCGAGCGCCATTCGTATCCCGATCTCATGGGTTCGTTGCGAAGCCGCATAAGACATGACGCCATAGATCCCCACAGCCGCGAGAATCAGCGCCAACGCGGCAAAGACGAGCAGCAAGAGCATGAAAAACCTCCTAATCAAGATTGATTCGCCCATTAACTGTTCGAGCGTCGTCACATTGAAAACTGCCTGATCCTTGTCGACCGCCAGGATCTCGCGCCGGATGGCGTTAGTCAGAGCGGTTGGTTCGGTTTCAGTTTTGACTACTATGCTGTTGAAGGAAGTAGGAAACTGCGCTTGTGGTACATAGATCTGCATCGGCGGCTTCCTGTCCAGCGCGTATTGCGCAACATCGCTGATAACGCCGACAACAGTGCGCCACGGTTGTGGATTCTTTTCACTTCCCGGAAAGCTTATACGTTTGCCTAGCGGGTCTTCGTTGGGCCATAACTGGGCGGCCATCGTGCTATTAATCAGCGCAATCTTGAATGAGTCGGGAGTGTCTTGTTCAGTAATCGAACGCCCTTTCAGCAGCGGGATCTCCAATGCGCGAAGGTAACCCGGTGTGGCGATGTACAGGTCGACGGTAATCTCTTCGCCCCGAGGCTTGGGATGGTCTTCAACCAAAAGCCCTCTGCCGTCGAAGTTGTCGCTGAGTGGAAGCACGCTGGTCATGCCGGCGGCTTTGACTCCGGGCAGTGCCGCGAGGCGATCGGTAAGTTGTTTATTAAACGAGATCCAATTCTCCGGTTTGGGATACTTGATGCCGGGCAGGCCAATATTCATCGCCAAAACGTTTTGTGAGTTGAATCCCGTAGCGACATTCTTGAGTCGCGCCACTGTTCTGATGAGTAGGCCGGCACAAACCAAAAGCACCAGCGTCATCGCGATCTCGGAAATGACGAGCACGCTGCGCAAACGATTGCGACTTGCGGAAGGTCCAGAACCACGTCCCCCCTCCTTGAGCGATTCCGCCAGGTTTGGCTTTGATGTTTGCAAGGCAGGCGCGAGTCCGAAGATCAGGCCCGTGATTATCGAGATTGCGAAGGTAAATCCAAGTACACGGATATCCACGTGGATGTTCTGAAACATGGGATTGATCTTGTCGCCGAATGACGCGACCAGGCCGGTACCCCACATTGCGAACATCAAACCGAGAGCACCGCCCACGAGCGATAGCAACAGGCTTTCGGTCAACAACTGGCGAAGGAGTTGGCTTCGCACGGCGCCAATGGCCGAGCGAATAGTCATTTCTTTGTACCTGACGGTCGCACGCGCCAGCAGGAGATTCGCAACGTTTGCGCAAGCAACAAGCAGAACAAAAACCACCGCACCAAATACCAACAAAAGCGTTGGCCGAATGCCGCCGACAATTTCATCGGTTATGGAAACCACATCCGCGCCCTGGTTCTTGTTGGTCAACGGATGCTCTTGCTCAAGGCGTTGAGCGATGACATTCGTTTCAGTCTGCGCGTGTTCAAGCGTTACGCCGGGTTTGAGCCGTGCAATGGCGCGCAAGTGACGCTCGTCGCGGGCCGAGTCGTCGTAAGCTTCCGCAACGGGTCTGTAAAACTGGCCTTCCGGCGACACCAGAGATGAAGGAAGTGGTTGAAAATCGGCGCCCATGACGCCGACTATGTTGTAAGGGCGACTGTTGAGCGGGACGGTCTTGCCAATGATATTTGGGTCGCCCCCAAAACGGCGTTGCCACAGGCCGTAACTCAAGACTATGACGAAGTCTTTACCGTCTTCTTGCTCTTCCGCGGTGAAGACGCGCCCGAGCAAAGGCTGGCCTTTCATTACTTTGAAGAAGCCGTCGCCCACCTGAATCGCGGGAATCCTTTCGGCTTCGCCATCGCCCGACATGATGGGATACCACCCGGAATAAGTTGCGACCTCCTCAAAAACACTCGACTGAGCGCGGAAGTCTGCTACATCGGTCGCTGAAACCTGATTGTGCTTTCTTCGGTTGGTTTCCGATTTGGTGTCTCCCCACAGCAGCACGAGACTATTCGGATCTTTGTAAGGTAACGATTTCAGAAGCACTGCATTGACGACGCTGAATACGGTGGTGTTTGCGCCGATGCCGAGCGCGATCGACAGGAGAGCCACTGCTGTGAAGGCCGGGCTCTTGATCAACATCCGGACGCTGTAGCGAACGTCACGAAATAAGGTTTCCATAGCGAATACTTCCCCTTCTTATTGCCAATTGCCTATTGCCAATTGCCAATTTCGAATTTGAAATTGGCGTCAGTTGATTCTGTTACCTGACTACCCAGAGATCGCTAAGCGCCAAATCCGAAATTCGCAATCCGAAATTCGAAATTCTCACTCGTATCGCAGCGCTACCAGCGGATCGACTTTCGTAGCGCGACGTGCCGGGATGTAACAGGCGATTAAAGCAACAAGCGCCAACAGCGTCGCCACTGCAATAAACGTCACGGGGTCTTTCGCAGTCACGCCATATAGCAAACTGGCCATCACTCGGGTCAGCGCGAATGCACCTACCAGGCCAAGTGCCACACCCAGCACCACCAGAGTCATTCCCTGGCGAACGACCAGCTTAAGAACATCAAACCTGCGCGCGCCTAATGCCATTCGGACACCGATCTCGTGGGTTCGCTGCGTAACCGAATAAGACATCACACCGTAAATCCCAGTAGAGGCGAGCACCAGCGCCAGTCCGGCAAACAATCCGAGCAAAGCCGTGCGATAACGTGGACCCGCGACAGCGGAATCAACCCACCGTTCCATAGTTTTGACGGCGGCCACGGGTTGATCAGGATCGATTGCCTGCACTTCTTTCCGGACCGCAGCCGTCAGATTTGCAGGATCGCCTTTCGTGCGAATCACGACATTCATCCAGCCGGTCGCGTAGGTTGGCATGTACATCGCCGCAAACGGCTGGGATTCCAGGGCCCGGTGACGGATGTCACCAACGATGCCGATGATTATTAGACCAAAGATAAGAGCGGTAGAGAGCGAGAGCGCCAGAGTGAACAGCAGAACGCGAGGTTCGAGACCGATCTGTTCAAGCCGCGGAATGTTGCCCGGATTTAGCGCAACGAGAAGATCGAGGCTGGTCCCGGCCAGCGTGAGACCGGCGCCGCCACCGATGAGCGCCAAAATAAGACTCTCGGCCAGCAACTGCCGTATGACGCGCCACCGGCTTGCGCCCAACGCCGTTCGAATTGAGATTTCCTTCTGACGCGTTTCTCCCCGGGCCAGCAACAGGTTTGCTACGTTCGCACAGGCGATTAGCAACACAAATCCCACCGCGCCCAACAGCGCAAGCAATGCCAGTCGCACGTTACCCACAATCGATTCCTGGAGCGGCGTCAGGTATGAACGAAAGGATCCGTCTGCGGGGTAATAGGTGGGGTTCTCTTTTACTACTCTACCAATAATTAAATTGGTTTCGGCCGCTGCCTGTGAAGCAGTCACGCCAGGGCGTAAGCGCCCGATCGTGTTCACGCCGTGGCTGCCAAGATTCAAACTGGCATAGTTCAAGCCGAGCGGAGTCACGAGCTGGGCACTCACACCATTTTGCAAATCCGCCGGCGATTGGAAGGCCTCCGGCAGCACCCCGATAATGTTTAGGCTGTTGCCTCCGAGCGTAACTGTCTGGTTTATGACGTTCGGATTCGCGCCGAAGTGAGTTTGCCAAAAGTCGTAAGCCAGCATAGCCACGTTTGCGCGACTCTGCTCGTCTTCTCCCGACAAGAAGGTGCGACCCAGTCGCGGGTTGATTCCCAGTAAGGAAAAGAAATTATCCGAGACTACGGTTACACGAACACGCTCCGGCTCCCCTGCCCCGGTCAGCGTTAACGTCCCGCTTTGATAAGCGCCAACCTCCACGAAACTTTTGTTCTCATTGCGCAACCTCACGAATTCCATCTGAGTTAGACCAGCCTGTGAAAAGCCTGCCGAGGCTAACGAGTCGTTCACTTGCACCAGTTCCTGCGGTCGTTGGTAAGGCAAGGGTCGGAGTAGCACTGAATTGACTACACTGAAGATCGTCGTGTTTGCACCGATGCCGAGCGCGAGCGTAATCACTGCAACCGCGGTAAAACCGGGCCGCTTCAACAGATTTCTAACTCCGTAATGAATGTCTCTGAAGAGTGTTTCCATGGTGTCATTTCCCCACGTGGCATAGACTCCAGTCTGTGTCGCCGCCTTATGGATCTCCCAACCTTCAAGTTATCGCTGCCGACGATCACAGACTAAAGTCTGTGCCACTCACTCATACCGCAGCGCCTCCAACGGATCGACTTTTGTGGCGCGTCGCGCGGGCCAGTAACAGGCGCTCAGCGCGACCGCCGTCAAGAGTAGCGATACAAAAACAAATGTGAGCGGATCGGTTGCACTGACGCCGTAAAGCACGCTGGTAATCGCTCGCATAAGCAAATAGGCGCCGAGTAACCCGAAAGACAGTCCCAGCACAGTAAGCTTCAAGCCGTGACTGAGAATCAGTCTCAGCACATCACCGAGCTGCGCCCCTAGCGCCATGCGAATTCCAATCTCCCGGGTGCGCTGCGCAACCGAGTAAGAGGTGACTCCGTAGATACCGATAGCTGCGAGCGTGAGCGCTATGAATCCGAAGACGCCGAGAACACTCGCCGCGACGCGCGCTGGAAACAGAGCCAGCCTCATGTGTTCAGTCAACGTCTTGACATCAAAGACGGGGAGGTTCGGATCAAGAGAATGTATTTCGTTGCGGACGACGGTGATAATTGATTGCGGATCCCCGACCGTGCGCACTATCACTGCAACTGAGCGCACGCCCGACAATGATTGAATGCGCTCGACGAGTTGCTGGTAAAACTGCTCGCCCCGTGTCTGGTCATAACCTTGAAGCCCCAGATCGAACGACAGTGTTAAGGCATCGCGCGGATCGAAGCCGGGATCCATTGTTTGAAGGTGCCGCAGCGTACGCACGACTAGTCCCGCGCCAATCAGAAGCACCAACGACAACGCGATTTGTGCGACAACCAATCCGCTTCGCAGGCGAGTGCGGCTGCCGCCCCTCTGCGCAGCCGTGTCTTTCAGGGCCGTTACGAGACTTGGCCGGGTGGCCTGTAGCGCCGGAACTAGCCCGAATACCGCGCCGGTCAGAAACGAAACTGTCAGGGAAAAAATGAGCACGCGCCAGTCAACGTTGACATCCAAAGCCAAGGGGAAGTCGACGGGTGGTTTGAACGCGAGCAACGCATTGATGATCCAAAGCGCCAGCCACAAACCGACAGCGCCTCCAATCACTGAAAGCAAAATGCTTTCGGTGAGGAGTTGCCGAATTAAACGGAAGCGGCTTGCTCCCATCGCCAGGCGTATGGCGATCTCCTTACGCCGATCGGTTGCGCGTGCCAGCAGAAGGCCGGCCAGATTCGTGCACGTGACCAAAAGGACCAGCGCCACAGCGGCCATTAATATCCAGGTGAAACTCACCACCGCGCCGCGTATGTTAGGAAGAATGAATCCGGGCGGTCCGACACTTATAGTCTGGCCCTCATTGGTGTCGGGGTATTCTTTACTGAGCTGCAGGGCTAACAGGTTCAATGAAGCTTCGCCTTGCTTGGCATCGACGCCGGGCTTGAGGCGTCCAACCGCGAGAAAATTGCCGGAGTTCCGATTGTCGAGCCAGCTGGCCCCCGGTTCTGCCCATTCCAGCATCGCAACGGGTATCCACATCTCTGGCGTATAAACAAATTCGGTTCCTTTGAAACCTTCGGGCGCAATGCCAATAATCCTGAACGGGTGATTATTGAGCAGCACCTCTTTGCCAACGAGATCTGGGTCGGCGCCAAACCGACGCTGCCAACAGCCATAACTAACCACGGCCACGGGATGCGAGAGACGTGTGCGATCTTCTTCCGGCAGAAAGGTACGTCCCTTGATGGCTCGCACTCCCAGCACATCGAAATAGTTACCGGAAACCTCATAATTCCAGATTCGTTCGCTGGTGCCTCCGCGACTTAGGCTCATGGGCACAAACCGGTAAATCAGCAGGCCACTAAGGACCTCGTTGCGGTCGCGAAAATCAATGTAGTTGGGATAAGAATGGGCGACCATTGCGTCACCCTTGCCGCGCGCCGAAACGGAGACGATTTGCTCGGGATGATCCACCGGCAACGAGCGCAGCAAGACCATGTTTACCAAACTAAAGATCGCCGTGTTCGCGCCAATGCCAAGAGCCAGCGTGATTACAGCGGTGACGGTAAAACCCGGACGCTTCAAGAGGTTTCTGATTCCGTAGCGAATGTCCTTTAGCAATGTTGTCATGGCGATATCTCCGACCTTGAATTTCGGATTTCGGATTGCGGATTGCGGATTTGAGATCGGCGTCAGGTGGCTCGCTTTCTACCTAAACCAAAATCCGAAATCCACAATCCGAAATTCGAAATTCTCACTCGTATCTCAGCGCCACCAATGGATTGACTTTCGTTGCCCTGCGGCCGGGTATGTAGCAGGCAACCAACGCCACAACGATGAGCAGCACCGCGATACCAACGAACGTTGCCGGATCGGTTGGTGCCACGCCAAAAAGCATCGTCGTCATCAATCGGGTAAGACCAAAGGCCCCAACCAGACCGAAAGCCACTCCAATCATTGCCAACATCATTCCCTGCCCGATCACCATTCGGAACACATCGCGCGATTGCGCACCAATGGCCACGCGAATACCAATCTCGTGTGTGCGCTGCGTCACCGTGTAGGACATCACGCCGTAAATACCCACAATGGCGAGCACGAGCGCGACCACCGCGAATACGGTCAGCAACAGCATGTTGAATCGCCGTCCCGAGATTGACTCCGCCAGAAGCTGTTGCATGGTTTTAGGGGCATCGACAGGCAGGTCTTTATCAATCATTTGAATCTGACTCTTAACCGCCGCGGCGAGACTGAAAGGGTTTGAGTCGGTGCGGACAACAAGACTCATTGACGATGCCGCCATTTGCGGATAAGGAAAGTAGACTTCCGGCTTCGCACTTGAATCCAGGCCCAGTTGCCTCACGTCTCCGATTACGCCGACGATTGACATCCACGACTCTCCATCATCGAATGTGATTCGCTTGCCTATCGGGTCTTCGTTGGGAAAGTAAATGCGAGCCAGGTCGGCGTTGATGATGGCAGCCTTGGGCGCGTCGCTTTTGTCTCTGTCAGAGAAATCGCGCCCCTTGATCAAGGCTATATCGAGCGTACGGAAATAACCCGGGCTGACGCTGCGCGTATTGATAATCATCTCTTGGCCAGCTTCAGGTTCGGGGCGCCCTTCGATGCGGAAATCAGAACCAGAAACGTTCAGCGTCAAGGGAAGACCTGTGGTTGCGCCGGCGGACTTTACGCCGGTCAGCGACTCCAGTCGCGCGAGCGTCTCTTGAAAGAAAGCTGCCTGCTGACGATCCTCAGGATACTTGGAACGCGAAAGCGTCAGGTTCACAGCCAGCACATTGTCCGGATTGAACCCAAGACTTATCTGCTGGAGTCGCAAGAAGCTCTTAATCATCAGGCCGGCGCCGATGAGCAGCACCAGCGAGAGCGCAACCTCAACTGCTACGAGAACGCTGCGAGTGCGCTTGCCGGCGGCGCTCCCCATTGAGCCTCTCAAACCTTCTTTTAGCGCTTCGTTCAGATCGGGCTTTGACGCGTGAACTGCCGGAATCAATCCGAAGAGAATTCCCGTTACGAGCGAGACCGCCAGCGTGAAACCAAACAGGCGAGCATCAGCTCCGACTTCATTCAGCCGGGGGATATTGTCCGGCGCGAGCGCCATGAGCGCATCTGTACCCCAGAATGCAAGCAACAATCCCAGGCAACCGCCCGCGAGCGAAAGCATCAGGCTTTCCGTCAGCAAGAGGCGCAAGACGCGCAGCCGGTTCGCGCCCAGAGCAGTGCGAATCGCAATCTCCTTTTGTCTCGATGCTGCCCGCGCAAGCAGAAGGTTGGCGATGTTTGCGCAAGCTATCAGCAGCATAAAGGCAACTGCTCCGAGCAGAACCAACAACGCCGGGCGGATTTCCTTTACAGTTTGCTCCTGCGTCGCGATCAGACTTATACCGATGTCTGAGTTTTCGTCCGGGTACTGCTGTTCAAGACGGTCTTCGATAATCGTCATGTCCGCGCGCGCCTGATCAATCGTTACGCCGGGTTTAAGCCGTCCTATGGCGAAGAATGAATAATTGCCCCGGTCGGCCTCTTTGCTGGTTGCGGCGATCGGAACATAGAGTTCGGTGGGGTCATTCAGTACTCTTCCGAGATAACCAAAGCCGACGGGAAACTGAAAGTTGGGGGACATGACGCCCACGACCGTGTAGCTTTGATTATTGAGTGTCAGCGCCTTACCTATGATTTCTGAATCGGAACCGAAGCGACTCTGCCAGACACCATGGCCCAGGATTACAACGCGATTGGCTCCATCCTTGTCCTCTTCAGCCAAAAATGGCCGTCCGAGCAGTGGCTTCGCGCCGATAAGCGCAAAGAGATTGGCGGAAGCTCTGACGGCACTGAGCCGGGCCGGCTCGCCTGCACCACTGAGGTTCAGATTGGTGAATGTATATGCCGAGATTTGCTCGAAGGAATGGTTTTGATCTACCCAGTCGCGCAGGTTGGCATAAGACACCGGCATCTGATACATGCCGCGCAGCGGGCTCTCTTCCCAGATGGTCACGAGGCGATCGGGCTCATGGTATGGGAGGGGACGAAGGAGCACGCCATTGATCACGCTGAACATCGCAGTGTTTGCGCCGATGCCCAGGGCGAGCGTGATTACTGCGATGACTGTGAATCCCGGATGCTTCAGCAGGCTTCTGATAGCGTAGCGAATGTCTTTGAGTAGTGTTTCCATGATGTCATTTCCAGGTCCAATAAGTCCTAGAGGTCCTATAGGTCACTCGTATCTCAGCGCCACCAGCGGATCGACTTTCGTTGCTCGACGCGCCGGGATGTAACACGCAATTAATGCAACGGCGACCAATGCCGCTGAAATGGCAGCGAATGTTGGGAAGTCGGTTGCGCTAATTCCAAAAAGCAAACTTGCGATCAATCGCGTTAATCCATACGCTCCGGCAAGTCCGACCGCCACACCAATCAGCGCCAACGTCATCCCGTTTCTCATTACCAGCTTACGCACGTCGCCAACCTGCGCGCCGAGCGCCATGCGGATACCGATTTCCTGCGTGCGCTGAGTGACTGCGTAAGACATCACGCCATGGATACCTATAGAAGCCAGCAGCAATGCTGAGATTCCAAACAAACCCAACAAGAGAGTGCGGAAGCGGGGTTGAGCAACTGACTCCGCCGCGATCGTGTCCATGGCTCGCACTTTCCCGATCGATACCTGCTTATCGAGAATTCCCAATTCATTCCGCATCGCACCAGCAAGGCTCATCGGATCGCCAGAGGTGCGCACAAGCAATGTCATGTCTGTCCAGAACGGTGCCTGTGAATACGCCACGTAGACTTCACCGTTAACGTCCGCATCAAGGCCGACGTGTTTCACATCGGCGACTACGCCGACGATTTGACCAGTGAAGTTGTTGATGCCCAATTCCAGTCGTTTGCCGATCGGGTCCTCGTTAGGAAAGAAGCGATCAGCCATGGCCTTATTGATCAAAAGGACAGCAGGCGCTTGCAGGCCGTCGCTTTCACTGAAAACACGGCCCTTGATCAGTGAGATTTTTAACGCTTTAAAGTAATCCGGAGTGACAAAACGACAATCCGCGCCCGGCGACCTGCCCGGCGGGAACGGTCGTCCTTCTATATCAAATGCAAAGTTCATGTTATCGCCACTAAGCGGAAGATGTTTTGCCGCGGCGGCTGACTGCACGCCTGGCAAGGATTGGGCGCGCTCGAGTAGCTGTTGGAAGAAAGCAGGTCTGCGCTCACGGGGGTAACTGTTACGTGGCAATGACAGTTCCATCGTCAAGACATTGTCAGACGTGAATCCAGCGCCGACGTGCCGCAAGCGGAGAAAACTCTGAATCATCAAGGCCGCACCGATCAGAAGGATCAGGGCCAGCGCCATCTCCGACATCACCAGCAGGCTGCGCAGACTATGTCGATGACTCGACCCCGCGGAATTTCTTCCGCTGGCCTTGAGAGCATCTACGAGGTCCATTTTTGTTGATTGTATGGCTGGAGCTAGTCCGAAGATGATGCCGGTCAAGACTGAAATGAGCAGAGTGAAACCAAGCACCCAACCGTCGATAGCAATCTCTCCACGACGCGGGAAATCAGGCGGCACGATTCCTGACAAAACGTGTACGCCCCACGCTGCAAGCAAAGTTCCTGTCATCCCGCCAGCGACGGAAAGCAGCAAGCTTTCGGTCAACAACTGGCGAATGATGCGAGTGCGACCAGCGCCGAGTGCCGCGCGAAGAGCAAACTCTTTCTTGCGCGAACTAGATCGAGAGAGCAGCAGATTGGCGACGTTGGCACAGCTGATGAGGAGCACGAATGCAACGGCGACCCACAGGACCAGCAGGGGACGGCGTGCCGTGCCGACGATTTGCTCTGCGAGAGGAACAAGCTTGACGTTAGAGCCAACAAAAAAAGTCGGGTACTGCTGTTCAAGTCTCAGCTGAATTGCGTCCATCTCCGCTGTCGCCTGTCCCACGGTTATTCCAGGTTTGAGACGACCAATGACGTACAACGAATGACTTGAGCGTTGACGAAGAGTTTCAGCATCCAGGGCCAGAGGAACCCATAACTCCGCGGGCGCCGGTGTATATGCCACGAACAATAAACCCAACGTGACCAGTGCAAATGTCAGAAGATCAGTCGGTCCTATGCCGAATAACAAACCCTGCAAGAGTCGCGTCAACGCCAGAGCGCCGGCCATTCCCACTATCACTCCGATAAGAGCCAGCATCATTCCGCTCTTCAAAACCAGCTTCAGCACGTCACCAACCTGCGCACCGAGTGCCATGCGAATACCGATGTCATGAGTGCGTTGAGTTACTGCATAGGACATGACGCCGTAGATGCCGATCGTGGCGAGCAGCAAAGCCAGTCCGCCAAATGAACTCGTCAGCAAAGCAGCGGTGCGTTCCCGCGAAGTCGCATCGCGCACCTGCTGTTCTAAAGTACGCACATTGAAAAGAGGCACGCGCGCGTCGAGGCCATCCAGTTCGCGGCGCAGGGCAGCCGCTAATTCCTTTGGCGCGGTGTCTGAGCGCACGAGCAAGTTCATTTCCGGCCGGTATCTCATGAAGAGGGCCAGCGTGATTACCGCAATCGCCGTGAATCCCGGACGCTTGAGTAGGTTTCTGATCCCGTGTCTAATGTCTCTCAAGAGTGATTCCATGGCTTTGTCTCCAAATTTCGGATTTCGGATTGCGAATTTCGAATTTGGCGTTTACCGATCTTTTGAGTGGTCAGGCGACAGAATTAACCGACGCCAATCTCAAATTCGAAATTCGCAATCCCAAATTCGAAATTCCCTATTCATAACGCAGCGCCACGAGCGGATCTACTTTCGTTGCGCGGCGCGCTGGTAGGTAACTCGCTAACAGCGCCACTCCCCCCAGGAGCAACGAAAGTGATACGAATGTAACTGGATCTGTAGTGCTGACGCCGAATAGCAGGCTTGATAGCAAGCGCATCAACGCGAAAGCCGCTGCCAGGCCGAGCCCGATGCCGAGCAGCGCCAGAATCATTCCCTGTCTGATGACTAACTTGAGAACGTCGCCCGCTTGCGCGCCGAGCGCCATGCGGACGCCGATTTCGCGCGTGCGCTGCACGACGGAGTAAGAGATGACCCCGTAAATGCCGACTGCGGCAAGCAGCAACGCCACCCCGGCGAACATCGTCAAGAGCAGGAAGTTGAATCGCGGCTGCGCGACCGAAGTTGAAAGCAGTTGCGACATGGTGCTGATGTTCGCCACGGGCTGGTCCTTGTCCAGACTCGCAACCGCTTGTCGCACCGAACCAGTGACGCTCATCGGATCGCCAGTGGTGCGTATGACAAGTGTCATATCCCTACTCGGGCGCTGCTCGAGAGGCACGTACATTTCCGGCGCGGCGGCCGTCGTCAGGCCGATATGCCTTACATCGCCCACCACGCCCACGATTTCGCGCATGCCAGCGGGCAAATCCAAATCAGGCGCACGATCGGGATGAAACTTCATCGCTTCGAAATTGAGTGTTACTCGTTTGCCGATGGGATTCTCATTGGGCCAGTAGCGTCGCGCCATCGTTTCGTTGATGATCGTGACACGTGCTGAGTTTTCGTTGTCCTGGTCCGTGAAATATCGTCCTGCCCGCAGTTGTACGCCGAGCGCACGGAAGTAGTCCGGCGTCACATCGCGGTAATGCGTTTCCCAGTTTTGACCACGTCCCGGCAGCGGCCGGCCCTCAATGAAGATGCCCGTCGAGCTATCCAGACCGCTCAGAGGGAGATATTCGACCGCGCCAACTGAAACAACACCTGGCAGCGTTTTCACCCGCTCGATTAGTTGTTGATAGAACCCGTTGATCTGGCTGTTCTCCCGATACTTTGCTTCCGGCAGGTTAATGTCCATGGTCAAGACGTTGTCGGGCTGGAAGCCAAGGTCAACTTGCTGCAAACGCACGAAGCTTTTGATCATCAGGCCAGCCCCGATCAGCAGCGTCAGAGATAGTGCGAGCTCAGCTACGACCAACAGGTTGCGAGTGCGACCACGTCGCGAACCCGAACGTAACCCGCCTTCTTTGAGTGCATCGTTCAAGTCGGGCCGTGAGGCCTGAAACGCAGGCAGGAGACCGAAAATAATTCCGGTCAAGAGTGACAGTGCGATAGTGAATCCAAGCACGCGCCCGTCAAGCCCGATCTGCTCTCGCGGAATGTCGTAGGGAACAAACAAGCTGCGGGTCGAGTAAGGGAATTTGGCGAGCACGGCAACGCCCCAAACCGCGAAGATCAGACCGAGGCCGCCGCCCATAATCGCCAGCAGAATATTTTCGACGAGCAACTGCCGGATCAGGCGCCAGCGGCCCGCGCCAAGTGCGGCGCGGATGGCGATCTCTTTTCGTCTGGTGGTGACCCGCGCCAATTGCAGATTGGCAACATTGGCGCACGCGATGAGCAGAACAAAGCCCACTGAACCGAACAGGACCAGCAACGCCAGGCGCAAGTTCTTAACTACTTGCTCCTCCAGCGGCGCAACCTTGATGCTCCAGCCGGAATTGATGTCAGCGTACCGCTGTTCAAGCCGGCCCGCGATTGTGTTCAATTCGCTCTGCGCCTGGATCGCAGACACGCCCGGCTTGAGTCGAGCTATTACTCCGAGCGAACCTACGCCGCGCGCATACTTGCGATCTCGAAACGAATCGAGACCGAAGGGAAGCCAAACCTCAGTATCCTTGGGAAAGCTGAGGAAGTTGAATCCGGGCGGCAAGATGCCGGCGATTTCATAGCCCTGCCCGTCAAGCGTGATTGGCTTGCCGACAACATTGCGATCCGATGCGAAGCGTCGCGCCCATAGACTGTTGCTGATCAGTACGGCACGCGAAGCCCCTGGCTGCTCCTCTTCGGGCAGAAATGCGCGGCCGTAACTCGGCGTCACTCCGAGCACCGAGAAGAAGTTTGTCGACACTATTGCGTACTGAACCTGCTCAGGTTCCGCGTTGTCGTTGCTGCTGTCCGTGAGATTGAACCGGCCGAGAGTCCATGCACTCATGCCGTCAAGAGTCCGGCTTTGCGCTTGCACATCGTTGAAGTTTGGCAGCGAGAAAGGCACTTGCAAGCGGCCCTGGTTAGGCTTGCTACCCCAAAGCAGCACCAACCGATCGGGTTCATTGAAAGGCAGGGCCCGCAACAGCACGGCATTGACGACGCTGAAGATCGCAGTGTTGGCGCCTATCGCCAGCGCTAACGCCAGGACGGCCACGACGGTAAATGAAGGGTTCTTAGCCAGTACCCGGGCGCCGTAACGTATGTCTTGCCACAGTGTGTGCATGCCATTCTCCAGTGAATCCAATTCGGCTATCGGTCCAATAAGTCCTATAGGTCCTATAGGTCATTCGTATCGCAGGGCCACCAGCGGATCTACTTTCGTTGCGCGCCGCGCCGGCAAGTAGCAAGCGAGTAGCGCTACCAGGAGCAAACCGGCTGTGACGATCGAGAACGTCAACGAGTCGGTAGGCGTGACCCCAACTAAGAGGGTCGCCAGTAACCTTGTTAAAGCAAATGCTCCCGCCAGCCCGAGCACCACGCCAATCAAGGCGAGTGACATTCCGTTTGTAACTACCAGCTTCAAAACGTCTGCTGCTCGCGCTCCAAGCGCCATCCGGATGCCAATCTCTTGCGTACGTTGTGTGACTGCGTAAGACATCACGCCGTAGATCCCGATCGCTGCCAGGATTAGGGCCACGCCAGCAAAGATGCCGATTGAAACTGAGGAAAAACTGTAAAGAGATACTGAGAAGGCGCGCACCTGGTCCATTGTGCGCACGTCATATACTGGTTGGTCCTTATCCAGAGACCACACCTGCTGTCGTAATGGCCCGGCGAGACTTATCGGGTCGACCTTTGTCTTTGCGACCAGCACCATCGATTGCCACGGATCCTGAGCGTGCGGCAGGTAGAAATCAGGAGTGACAGGAATGTTCAAATCGTGTTTGACGTCCTGCGCTACTCCTACCACTTCCATCCAGGGGGCCTTGTCCGGCGGCCCCGTGAAACGCATTCGCTTTCCAAGCGCTGTCGTGTCGGACCAGAACCTCTTTGCCAGGGTTTCGTTGACAATGATTACTAGTGGCGCGTCAGCTCTATCTTGATCCGTGAAACCGCGTCCTTTCACGATCGGAATTCCCATCGTCTCGAAGTAGCGAGGAGTGCAAACTCTGTAGCGGCCGATGAAATCCTGGCCCGGTGGCGGCTCCGGAGCACCTTCGATCAGGAAAGCGTCCGATGAATTACTGCCGCCAAGAGGCAGATAATTCACGAGTGCCGCCGATTGCACACCGGGTACTGCTTCCACGCGCGTCACAAGTTCTGAAAAAAAGGAAGCCCGCTGCGGATTCTCGGGATACTTCGCTACAGGCAAAACGAGGTGCATCGTCATCAAATTGTCGGGATTGAAACCGGGGTTGGTCTTCAGGAGCGAAACGAAACTGCGCATCAACAGACCGGCGCTCACCAACAGCATTAACGAAAGGGCTACTTCTGAAATCACGAGTAGGCCGCGCAAGCGGTGCGGGCCTGAGGAAGTTTGCCGGCCGCCTTCTTTGAGCGCCCCATTGAGATCCGTTTTTGAGATTTGCCAGGCCGGCGCGAGCCCAAACAGGAAGCCACTGAATAGCGAGAGGCCCAGATTGAAGCCGAGCACAGGCAGACTGACTCCGAGTCGATCCCATCCAGGCGCAAACTTGGCAGCCTCACCCGGATTGAGAGTGCGGAGCAGATCAACTCCCCAGTAGGCGATCAGAATTCCAAACGTGCCTCCGATGAGTGACAGGATTATGCTTTCAGTCAGCAATTGACGAACGAGTCGCCAGCGACTCGCCCCGAGTGCTGCCCGCAGGGCCATCTCTTTCTGCCGGCCAGCGGCTCGTGCCAGCATGAGGTTAGCGACGTTCGCGCAGACAATCAGCAAGACGAATCCGACCGCCGCCATCAAGGCCAGTATTGCGGTCTTATATAGACGCACAGTGTTCTCGACGATCGGATAAGCAATCACGCCCCAGCCTGTATTCGATTCTGCATACTCTTTTTCCAGCCGGGAGGCGATTATGTCGAGATCAGCCTGCGCGCTTGCGAGCGTGACACCGGGTTTGAGACGGCCAACGACGTAATAAGAATGGCTCTGCCGGCTGCGCGCCAATTCGGGAGTTAGTGTTAGCGGCGCCAGCACTTCAGCACCGGCGGGATAGTTGAATCCTTCCGGCATGACAGCAATAACAGTGCGGGTCACACCGTTAAGCGTGATCGTCTTATTTACTATGCCGGGGTCACCACCGAAGCGGCGTTGCCACAAGCCATAAGTGAGGATAGCGACCGGGTCTTTGCCAGGTTGATCTTCATCCGACCGAAAACCTCTTCCGATCGATGGCTTTGTTCCCAGCACATCCAGGAAGTTCCCTGTGACCAAAAAACCCTGGACTCGCTCGGGAGTTTCGAGGCCTGTAAGATTGCAGCTCCACCAACGATAGAGACCCAGGCTCTCGAATGTTTGATTCTGAGCGCGCCAGTCGAGGTAATTTGCCATCGATGCTTCATTGCGCTCGACTCCCCGACTGGGCTGCTTTTCCCAAACCGCGACGAGGCGATCGAGCTCGGGAAACGGTAGCGGCTTGAGCAGCAGCGAATTGACAACGCTGAAGATGGCGCTATTGGCGCCTATGCCTATCGCCAGCGTGAGTATCGCTATGAAACTAAGAGTGGGACGCTTTAGAAGGGATCGGGCGGAGAATTTCAAGTCCCTGAGCAGTGAATTCATCGATGGTTCTCCCAGCTATGACTGAAGTCGTCGTGCAAAACCGAATCTGCGAATCACCCGAGCCTCGTGCGAACAAAGTTATGGCCTCAAAAAGCCATGACACACGAGTGACGCGTTAAGGCATTCCCCAAATCCGCGTTTTCAATCAGAGCAACACCAGAGAACTAGACCTTCGGCGACGAGATCGTTTGAACATCGCCATGAAATGACATCACTCAGGCGACCGTAATAACCAGCAGAGTCGCATCATCCTGAGCCTTGTCATCGCTGAATTCGCTAACCGCAGCAATAATCCGGTCTCGCAAGTCGTTAGCACTGAAGCGCCGACCACCGGTCAATAACTCCTGCAAACGCTCTTCGCCAAACTCTCTGCCAGAGGCGTTGCGGGCTTCCGTCACACCGTCGGTGAAAAGCACCAGGCAGTCACCCGGCAGCAAGTCGATCTCATCCTGCAGATAACCATGACCGGGGAAGATGCCGAGTACCGGGCCGCCTTCTTTCAGCCTTACGCAATTCCCGTCACGGATCAGCATCGGCGGGCAGTGGCCGGCGTTGGCGTATGAAAGTTTCTTGTTTTGAGTATCTAAGAGAGCGTAGAAGCAACTAATGAATCTATACGCGACGATGTTGTCGCACATCACGCCATTGACCTGCGCGCAGAGCTCGCTGGGAGCCACCGTGTCTGAGGCGAAAGACTTCACCGCGGCCTGCACACTTGACATTACCAGCGCCGCTGGCAGGCCCTTGCCGGCAACGTCCGCGATGCAGATTGCGGTATGACGGTCGCTGAACTTCAGCACATCGAAGTAGTCGCCGCCGACCGCGCGCGCTGGTTTCCAGCTGACGGCAACCTCAAAACCTTCGAGGCGCGGGAGCTGTTTCGGCAACAGGGCTTCCTGGATTTCTTGTGACTCAGTCAACTCCTGTTGCAGTTTTCGCCTCACGGTCCGGTTTTCCGCGTTCAGAAGTCTTTGTTGCCGCCGCTTACGGCCCAGTTCGATTTGGGTACGCAAACTCCTAAGCAGCTGCGGGTTGTCCCAGGGCTTTAACACGAAGTCGCGTACGCCACGATGCATAGCTTCCACGGCCAGCTCAACAGAACCCCAGGCTGTAAGAACCACGACCGGTAACGTGCTATCCAGACTGTGAATATTTGTGATTAGGTCCAGACCCTCCTGGCCCGAGGTGGTGTCACGCGCGTAATTAAGGTCCATCAGCACCAGATCGAAATTGCTCTGCTTGATCGCCTCCAGCACCGCTGCCGGCGAACTTACTCCTTCGGTTTGGAAGCCTGCCCCTCGGAGCAACAAACGCAGCGCAGCCAGCACGTCGGGCTGATCGTCGGCGATCAGGGTGCGGGGGACCGGCGCGGGAAGCTGTGTTGTACTCGTTATGTTCATAAAAACTCCGGGTAACGCTGCTTATTCCTTGACTACCCAGCCGTCTTCAAGCTTCACGATCCGGTTGCCGTAGGCCGCGTTGATTTCCGAGTGCGTCACTTGCACAATCGTGGTGCCTTCGTCGTTGAGTCGCTTGAACATATCCATGATCTCTTTCCCCTGACTCGAGTGGAGGTTTCCCGTCGGTTCGTCCGCGAGAATGATCCGCGGCTTTGCCACTACCGCGCGCGCAATGCCTACAAGTTGCTGCTGTCCACCGGAGAGCTGGCTGGGGAAGAGATCCTTCTTAGCTACGATCTGAAACCGATCGAGCGTGTCACAGACAATTGATTGCCGATCTTTCCTGCTGACGTCTCGATACGAGAGAGGTAACTCGAGATTCTCGAAGACGGTTTGGTCATCCAGCAGATGGTAGCTCTGAAACACAAAGCCGATATTGCTGTTGCGCAAGTGCGCGCGCTTCTTGTGGTCGAGCGTATGAACGGGCACGTCATCGAAATAATATTCGCCCGCCCACGATTGATCGTGCATTCCCAGAATGTGCAGCAGGGTCGACTTTCCGGCGCCTGAAGGCCCCATAATCGAGACAAACTCGCCCGGCCTTATGTCGAGATCGATCCGGCGCAGGACAAATGTTTTCGTGGGACCGTGCGAAAATGCCTTCTCAATGTTGCGTAGAGTGATCATCCAATCGCTCCAAAGCCACTCTCTTTCAGCTCACGCTTTGCTTCCTGGATTTCGCGCCGGTTGGATCCCGCCTCTTCTTCGACGATAAGGCCGTCAAAGAGGTGCACGATGCGATCGGCATGCTGGGCGTAGCGCGGATCGTGGGTAACCATGCAAATCGTCGCGCCACCGCGATGCAGTTCGCGCAAGAGTTCCATCACCGCTTCGCCGTTGGTCGAATCAAGATTGCCGGTGGGCTCATCCGCAAGCAGGATGCTTGGCTGTCCGCCGACTGCGCGCGCCACCGCTACACGCTGTTGTTGGCCGCCCGAGAGTTGGCTGGGCAGATGCTTGGCGCGGTGCGCCATACCCACGCGCTCCAGGGCTTCAGTCACGCGCTTCTTTCTGTCGGCCGAGTTCATGCCGCGATACGTCAACGGCAACTCGACGTTTTCATAGACTGTGAGGTCGCCAATCAGATTAAAACTCTGAAAGATGAAGCCTACCTCGCGGTTGCGAATGCGGGCCCGCTGAGACAGTGAAAGATCCTCAACGGGGTGGTCATTGAGAACGTACTCGCCATCGCTGGGTGTATCGAGTAACCCGAGGATCGATAGCAGTGTGGATTTACCGCAGCCCGACGGCCCGGCAATCGAAACGTATTCACCCTTCTTGATGTCGAGATGTATGCCGGAAAGCGCGTGTGTCTCGACTTCGTCGGTGTAGAAGACTTTCTTGACGTCGGCAAGGTGAATAAGGGGATCAGTTGAAGTCATTAGCATGTCTCCTTCGTGCTATTGGGAACACGATCACATTATCGTGAACACCGCAAGTTGGATTTCTATGGCAATTTCAACGTTGTGACTAATTCAGCGCACGCGTATTCGATTGTAGTTGTCCAGGGTCGACGTATCAGACAGGATCACCTGATCGCCTTCGCGCAAGCCGCTCACTATTTCGATCACGCTGACCGAATTGCGCCCCAGGGTGACCTGCGTGCGCACCGCTTCCTGGCCATCGGCACTCAAGCGAAATAGGCCTACGGTTTGTTGTCCCTGCCCAAACGCGGGACGTCCCACGTACAAAACGTCGTTGAGACGCTCGAGTTCGATCGTTCCATCCACGCTCAAGTCAGGCCGGGCACTTGCAGGCAGTGGTCCAATCAATGTGGCGTCGACGGTGAATGTGCCTTCGCGGGCCGCCGGGTCGATGCGCGAGACTTCTCCTTGAATTACGCCGTTCCGCGTGTCGACCGCCACGGGTTGGCCGAGTTTGACGTCTGTGATTTGCGTCTCGGCAATCTTCAGCTCGGCCTTAAGGGAAGCGGGATCGGCAACTCGCGCGATGTTCAGTCCCGGCGTGACTTGTTGGCCCACCTGCACCGTGACCTGTTGCAACACTCCACTGGTACCGGCTCTCACTTTCAGAGCCTCAACCTGTTCTCTTTTAAGTTTGGCAAGAGCACGCAATTGCTGAAGCCGTGCCTCCTGGGCATTGATTTGGGCTTTAGTTGATCTCGAGCTTATGGTTAGTCGCTGCTGCTCCACCTTGAGCCGGTTAGCGAGGTTCTGCACGTTTACGCGAGAGATTTTTAGTAAAAGGTCCGGGACGAGTCCCTGTTTGGCAAGCACCTCATCCGTGTCAAGCTGCAATTTTGCCTGGCTATACTCGGCATTGATCGTGGCAATCGCAGACTGCTGCGTCATGTTCTCGCTTTCCAGGCGCACGCGCAGATTCTCCTCGTCAGCCTGTGCCGCTTTCACTTGAAAGTCAGCATCAATTGCCTGTTGCTCCATCTGCGGATTCGAAAGTTCGACAATTACCGTATTGACTCCTACTTCAACTCCCGCTTGTACTAGAAGCCTTTCGACTCGACCATCTGCGGGCGCCGGTACCCAGCGAATCAATTGCGGAACAAGTGTGCCAATGCCCCTAACCTCCCGCTTCATCTCTCCTCTCTTGACCGTGTCAATCACAGCAGTGGAACGGTCGAGGGTGGGCGCGGCAGGCTTGAGTTTGGTGAGACCAAAAGTGATTCCGCCGATGGCCACGAGACCAAAGACAATCAAGGTCGCGGTGCGAATCCGTTTCTTAAGTCTCGATTTTGCGGGGCGCTTGATATCCATGAACTTACTAAGAACTTTCTAACTGCCTGGAGACAACTTCCCACCGAAGGTTTCTGGAGAACTGTACTAGCCAGTTTGAGAGCGGCGAAGGTGCGCGGGAAGTGTTTGGACGTGAAAAGCCGGAAACTTCTCGGGCAACTGTACAGTTCTCCGAAAGTCGTATCTTCAAAGCGTGTGCCACCAAGGTGGGCAGCCAGCACTTCTACAATAACTTGCCTCAAACCGGCGAAATCATTGCGAATTTTGAGAATCGGGCTCGAGATCTGGTCGCCCTGGAAGACTGTAAGCTTGGAGGTCTAGATCGAGATAAGTATCGTTTGCGGGACTCCGGAATCCCACTTTCGAGAAAACTTCGAAATATCGTAGGAGGATAATTGTGCAGTCGCGATCCCGATGGTAAAAAGTGATCCAAAGCGCCGTCGCTGCTTCGCTCTGCGTGGCGCGCTCCAAAAAGACTTGTCTGGCGCAAGTCCCTCGGGCTCGCCCGTTCTCTTTTTGAGGAGGGATGGGCAACTCCGGAGGCGTGACGGCAGTTCTAACAACCCACACCAACCCGAGCGGGGCCAGTCAAGCAGTAAGTTCAGTCACGTCTCCCCTCCATCGAACTAAGAAAGATCCTGGGTAGCACTTCCCTTTTTAGCTGCCCGAAAACTATGTGATCAACTAACCCGAAACCGGGAGTCGACCCCGAGTGCATACGATTATGAAAACAATCTTCTCTATCGCTCTGCTCGCTTTTTTTTGCCTCTTAACCGCTTTCGCCCAGTCTGATTTCTCGCAACTCAAACGCGAGGCGGAACAGTTCTATGTGACTGGCTCTTATGCGCGCGCCCATGAACTGTATTCCAGGATTGAGAAGACTCGCCTTTTAGCCGCCGACGCGCGCTGGGTGGACTTCCGGCTCGCCGATACTAAATGGCGCTCTCAGGCCGCCACCGAAACTTCTGACTCGACGAAGTTTGATCAGGCCCAGAAGGAACTGGAAGAACTAATCCGCGCCACCGACAAGGAAACCGAACGCGACCTGGTTTGGGTGCAGGCCCATGAATCACTGGGGGATTTCTTTTGGACTCGTCGCAACCAGATGAACTGGGGCGCAGCCTGGTCTCATTATCAGCCGGCACTCGATTGGTGGGCGGGACAGCGCGACATCGACGTAGCTCGCGATCGATACCTGGCGATCGTCTTCAAAGCAGCAGAGCCGCCACGCCCCCATGAGTATTACTTCTACACTTACTACGGCAACCACATACCGCTAGACATCCTGGAAAACGCTCTCAAAGTTAGTCAGAACGACAAGGACAAGGCACACCTGCGCTATCTCATTGCCATGTCTATGCGCATTTCCGGCGGCGATTGGGAAGCGCGCCAGCGTATATCGGATGAGTTTGAAGCCGCTCTCGCCCAAGGCAAACGAACTGAGTGGTATGACGACGCTTTGTTCCACTATGCTGAGTGGGTCAATAATAACGGCACCGTTAGGCAAACGGATGAAGGCCAGTGGCAGCAAGAGCCTGACTACCGGAAAGCGCTCCAACTCTATCGCCGGCTGACGAGCGAATTTGCCAAGGGTGAAACACGCTACTGGGACCAGGCCCGGGATCAAATCCGCAACATCACCCAACCTACACTCAGCGTCGGAGTATCAAACATCTTCCTGCCCGATTCTGAACTCCAGTTTGTTTTGAATGCGCGCAACCTGGAACGTATCGGCTTTGCGCTTTACAGGGTCGATCTCACGCGCGACGTGAGGTTTACCCGAAATCCGGAAGAAGATGAGGGAGAAGGCGAGGATGGTAATGCCAATTGGATCAAGACTTTTTCAGTCGCGGGACGCGAGCCGGTCAAGAGCTGGTCGCAAAACCTAAACAACAAAGGTGACCATCAGCCTATTACCAAAGAACTACGCATTGACAGCAAACTTCCCCCGGGCGCCTATCTGCTGGAAGCAAGAAGCGGCGCCAGCTCGGCGCGCGATTTGGTGCTGGTAAGCGACGCTTCGCTCGTTCTGAAGACTTCCGCGAGGCAGGCTCTCGTCTATTTCTGCAATGCTCTAACCGGCGCGCCGATTCCTAACGCCAGCGTTGCCCTGTGGCAAAGTTATTACATTCAGGACAAATGGCATTGGCGCAAGCTCAAGCTAACAACCAACCGCGACGGCCTGGCAGTTTTCAATCTAAAGAGTAGTAGCGGCTATCACAATCTCTTCGCCGCGGCCTCGATTAACGAACGGCAGGCATTTTCCGGTGGCTATTCTTACGCGAACAACCCTGACACTCAGCCGTGGCGCATTTACGCATTTACTGATCGGCCCGCTTATCGGCCCAAGGAAACTGTGCGCTGGAAATTCATCGCGCGGCGATTCGCGGGAGGAGTCTATTCCACACCGGCGAACCAGGTTGTCGAGTATCAGATCACTGATCCGCGGGGAACCAGGATTAACGAGGGTAAAGCGACACTTAACTCCTTCGGGAGCGCCTGGGGTTCACTCGAACTGACGGAGCAATTACCGCTCGGCGAGTACAACATTCAATTCTGGGACCAGGGGCGCAATACTGGCATTGGCAGCGCAAAACTGTTTCGGCTGGAAGAGTACAAACTGCCCGAATTCAAGGTCTCAGTGAAAACGCCGGAAGAGAACGGCAAAAAGAGATCGTTCCGGCTGGGCGAGAAGGTTTCGGTAGATGTTCAGGCTGACTACTACTTTGGCGGTGCCGTAACAAACGCTTCGGTTGAAGTTGTTGTTTATCAAAATCCATTCTTTCATTACTGGTACCCGCACCGTGATTATCCCTGGTATTACGAAGACATTGAGCGACAGCGGGGTTATTACTACGGCCAGGGACCGGTCATCAAACGCGAAACGCTCAAAACTGACGAGACGGGCAAAGCCACTCTCACATTCGATACGCCGCGCGAAAATTACAATCAGGATTTCGAGTATCGCATCGAGGCTCGCGTGACTGACTCTTCGCGCCGCGAAATCGTTTCGAGCGACAACGTTCGCGTCACCCGCCAGCGCTACTACGTCTACGCGCGTCCGAAGCAGAATATTTACAGGCCCCAGGACAAAGTCACTGTTGAAGTCAAAGCGCTCGACGCCAATGAGCAGCCAGTAACCACGGAAGGCTCGGTAAAAATCACTCGCGACCACTGGTATGAAATCTGGCTCGACCCAACTGGTCGCGAGGTGAAAGGGGAAGAGCTTCGCTTGCTTCGTGAAAAGGGAACATTCCCGCCGCTCGTCAAAAGGCCCGTAGCTGGCCAACGACCCTGGCGACTCAAGTTTCGCGGTTATCAACACGACGAAATCTCAACGACAACCTTGAAGACTGACGCCGACGGAACCGCGGAATTGACGTTTACGCCCGAGCGAGAAGGCTACTACCGCCTGGAATGGCAGAGTAGCCAAAAGAGCACCAAACGAGACCGGTTTCTGCCTAACATCAAGGCCGAGGCCTACGTGTTCGTCGCGACAAACACTACGACTGACCTCGGCTACCGTCACGACGGAGTCGAGATTATCGTCGACAAAGACACGTTCCGCGCCGGCCAGATGGCTCCCATCATGTTGAGTGTGCCGACTAACGATCGCTACGTTCTTTTCAGCGTCGAAGGCGAAGACCTCTATAGCTACCAGCTCGTTCACGTCACGGGCACGGCAAAACTCATCGAGATGCCAATCGAAGAAAAGCACGTTCCCAATATCTTCCTCAATGCTGCAATGGTTAGCGACACACAAATATTTGTTGACGCTAAACAAGTTGTGGTGCCACCTACCGAGCAATTTCTCTCAGTCGACGTGAAGGCGGATCGCGAGCAGTATCAGCCGCGCGAAGAAGGAACGCTCTCGATCAAAACCCGCGACGCTCATGGCAAGCCTGTCTCTACCGAAGTCGCACTCGGTTTGATCGATGAGTCAGTCAACTATATTCAGCAGGACTATGCAGGCGATCCACGCCAGTTCTATTACGGCACGAAGCGAGGGCAGCTTGTTCAAACTCAAAGCACTTTCCAGCAAAAGTCATACGCGCGTCTTGTCCAGGGTGGAAAAGGCCAGTTGATTGACTACCGTAACTTAAATCAACTTGAAGACAATGAACGAGAAGGCAAAGGGATCGGTTATGGATACGGTTATGGGCCGGGTCGTGGTGGCAACATTGGGGGCGCCGATGCACCTTATGCGGGGGAGTTTGGCGCGAGAGTAATGTCGGAAACGGTGTCCATAGATGGTGTGTCCAATCGACCTGCGAAGGATCTGGCTCTGCTGCGTCCCGGCGTAGCTGGTAAGGCCGAACTTCGACCATTAGGCACTAGACAGGAGCCGCCGAACGCTCTGGAGCCGGCAGTTCAAGTACGAACTGACTTCCGTTCCACGGTTCTGTGGCAGCCGGACGTAAAAACAGATGGCAATGGCGACGCGACGGTAAACGTGAAATATCCCGACTCACTTACGACATGGCAAGCAACTGCTCGCGTGGCCAGCGCCGGAAATCAATTCGGTATCGGCACTGCTTCGACGAGAACAAAACAACCTCTGATCGTCAGGCTTGAAGCGCCACGTTTCTTTGTGGTTGGCGACCAGGTCACTGTCTCGGGCGTGATCAACAACAATACCGATCTGCCCATGATTGTGTCTCCTTCCTTGAGCACAGAGGGACTGACCGTTACCGGACATGTCGTCAACGGCCAACCGCTGAAAGGAGAGCAGGCGCCAATTGAAGTGAAAGCCAATGGCGAGACGAGAGTTGATTGGCATGTTTCGGTGACGCACGCGAGTGAAGCAAAACTCAAGGTCCAGGCACTGGCCAAAGAATATACAGATGCAATGGAAAAGACTTTTGTGGTCTACGAACACGGCATCGAGAAGTTTATCGCAAGGTCTGGGAAGATGCGGGGTGATAGCGTTTCAATTAAGCTCGATATCCCGGCCGAGCGTCGCGCCGATTCCACTACGGTAACTGTGCAAGTCGCGCCGAGCATGGCAACCACGATGCTCGATGCCCTTCCCTACTTGATTGACTATCCCTACGGCTGTACCGAACAAACGATGAGTCGCTTTCTCCCAGCTGCAATCACAGCCAAGACGCTGAGGGATCTCGGACTCAAACCAGAGACGGCCATGAACAAGATCTTCGGTGGTGTCGAGCAGTCGTCCGCGGCAGCAACCCATCCGAAGGGTAAACACGATCTTCGTGAACTCGACGAGATCACAGCTAAGAGCCTCGAACGTCTCTACAACTTCCAGCATTCTGATGGCGGCTGGGGCTGGTGGAAGGATGGTGATAGCGACCACTTCATGACTGCTTACGTTGTTTGGGGAATGACGCTCGCTCGCGAAGCGGGTATCCAGGTGAGGGCCGACGTACTTTCCCGGGCGGCGAACTACCTCGATCGGGAGCTCGTCGAAGAAGAAAACAACTACGACGGGCAGGCGTGGATGCTCCACGCACTTTCGATCTCTCACGCTTCGCTCAAGCAAGCCGAAGTCAGTAAGTTTCAGGCCAAGGCGTTTGACAATCTTTGGCTAAGTCGCGACAAACTTAACGCCTACACACGGGCGCTGCTGGCTCTGGCCGCCCACAACTTGGGTTACAGCGACAAATCGAGGACGCTCGTCGTAAATCTTGAAAACGGCGCGAAGATCGATTCCCAGCCCGACACCTCGATTGTGCAAAATGGGGCGGCAAGCTCCGACCCTTCAGTTATCTCGACCGCACACTGGGGTGAAGATGGACTCTACTGGCGTTGGTCAGACGGATCTGTGGAAGCGACTTCGTTTGCTCTACGCGCCCTCCTGGCGGTAGATCCAAAAAACAAGCTAGTTGAGCCCGTCACCAACTGGCTGATCAAGAATCGTCGCGGCGCGCAATGGAGCAATACCCGTGATACAGCGATCGTAGTTCTCACCTTGAATGACTATCTGCGCGCAAGCGGAGAGATTCAGACTGAGCTGAGCTACGACTTGCTCGCAAACGGAAATCTCATCACTAGCAAACAGATCAATGCCGACGACGCGCTGGGAGCCCCAACAAAGTTTGACGTCCCGCGTGAGGTTCTCCGGGATGGCGCCAATGAGATCACCATCCGGCGAAAAAGCGGTTCCGGTCCGATTTACTTCTCAGCGCAAGGCAAGTTCTTCAGTCTCGAGGAACCCCTCAAGGCGGCGGGAAATGAGATTTTTGTCCGGCGACAGTACTACCGCCTCGTAAGTCACCCGACGCTTCTCAAAGGCCACGTGTCTGAACGCGTTCTTTTGCAGGACGGCGAAACCGTAAAAAGCGGTGACCGGATAGAATCAGTCATCACCGTCGAAGCGAAGAACAACTATGAGTATCTCCTTTTCGAAGACTTGAAACCGGCGGGTCTGGAAGCGGTTCAAATAAGGAGCGGTGAAAATCTGTATGTAAAGGAACTCAAGTCAGGCAGCTTGAGAGGCAAGAACTCGGCGCTCGTAAACTACGGCATCGCGTCTGACTTTACTGGCCGCACCCGATGGGTCTATCAGGAACTGCGCGACCGCAAAGTCGCGCTCTTTATCGATCATCTTCCGGAAGGAGTTTGGCAAGTGACTTACGAAATGAGGGCGGAGAGTCCCGGCTCGTTTCACGCGTTGCCCGTGCTTGGCCACGCCATGTACGTTCCTGAGATTCGGACCAATGGGCAGGAGGTCAAGATCAGCGTAGTGGACTAGGCATTTTCATTTTCCATTTGACATTTTTCATTTGTCATTGTTGGAGGAGGGGCCGTCACTCAGGCCCTTCCCTTCAACAACGACGAATGTGCAATTATGTGCAATGACAAATGAAAAATGATGGCACACTCTATCGTCTGGGAATAGCTATTGTTGCGCTTAACTTTCTCATTAACGTGGTGCACTCAGCGGCGCACTCAGCTTTGCACATCTTTCTGCCAGCTCTTTGGCAAAACGCGTACATCCTCTTAGTGATAGTCGCGCTGCCTATCGTGTCAGGTATTCTCCTCTGGCGGCGTGCGCGTGGCGGATTCTTCCTTTTGTTACTGTCAATGATGGGGTCGCTGATTTTTGGCGCCTATTACCACTTCATCGCTCCCGGACCAGACAATGTCGGCTCGTTGGGTCAGCATTCATGGGCGTTTCCTTTTCAGGTTTCTGCTGCACTCCTCGCCGTGACGGAAGCGGCGGGCTCAGCTGTCGGACTCATTGGTCTTAAAGCAGAGTTGCGGCGATCGCCTAAGACACCTGCATCGTGAGCGGTCTTGGTTTTGGGGTTTTTGGTCTTGGATCTTTGGTCTTTGTGCTTTGATCTTTGATCTAGCTTTGAAGTTGAACCTGTAGCTTCAGAATACAAAGTTCAAAGCTCAAAGGACAAAGTTCAAAGACCCAAAACCAAAGGCCAAAGACCGTTTTGCCTTAGAACATTTCTCGCCTTGCTGCGTATACTCTTCCCACGTTTGATCCTGTTCGGAACTGGAGACACTTAATGCAATTCCTTTCTCGTAATTATTTCCGACGCGCCGGATTATTGTCGGCGTTGCTGGCACTTTCGCTCGCCTCAACTTCTTCTCTTGCATGGCAGAGCGGGGCCGTGGCTACTGGAACTGCGACCAAGAAAGTTGCGGCGCCGCTCACCGACGTTGAGCGAAAAGCATCAGCGCGCATCAAGCTCGAAACAATTCGCGAAGTCACCACAACGCTCTCGTCGCCAGAGTTTGAAGGACGTGGAACTGCTCAACCTGGCGCCGACAAGGCCGCGCGGTACCTGGCTGACCGTTTTGCCAGGCTCGGACTCAAGCCGGCAGGGGAGAATGGCACTTACTTGCAAGCGATCAAGTTCAAGTCCGCTCAAGTGCTGCCAGAATCCACGTTCAAGGTTGGCGATGCGGATCTCAAACACGGTGAAGACTACGTTCTGCTGCCGCCTTACACTTCGGAGCAGATGGATGTGAGCGGCGGCACAATCTTCGCGGGCTATGGCGTTGTCTCGTCGGAGCTGAAACGTGACGATCTGGCCGGTCTCGATCTTAAAGACAAGCTGGTGGTCATTGTCAGCGGGCAACCAGCGGGCGTAGACGGCGGCGCCTGGCGTCGAGCAACCAACCCGCAGGCGAGAGCCATGAACATCTTTGGTCGCGGTGCGCTTGCCATGATTGTCGCCAACGCCGGCACGCCGGCCCAGCCTTTCTCAACCATCGTCAATTATCTTTCGCGACGGCGGGTGACTGTCGCCTCTGGACCGGCAATGCCTTTTAAGATTCCGCCGGTACTGTTGGCTAGCAATGCAGCGCTGGAAAAAATCTTCTCCGGGTCGCCCATGACTTACGCACAAACCCTGGAGAAGATGAAGACGGGTGAGTCGGTTTCTCGCGACCTCGCTAAGCCGGCAAACCTCACGTTACGCATCAAGCTCGAGGAAGCTCCTAGCAGCAATGTTGCCGCTGTGCTCGAAGGCTCTGACCCGAAACTGAAAGAAGAGGCTGTGGTTTTTACAGCGCATTACGATGCCTATGGAATCGACGGAAGCCGCATCTACCCCGGGGCCGCGGACAACGCGCTCGGCACAGCTACGATCACGGCAATCGCCGAAGCCTTCACAAAGGCCTTTCCAAAACCGTCATCCCGCCCGCGTCGCTCGATTATCTTTCTGGCCGTCACGGGTGAAGAGTATGGACTGCTGGGCGCCGAGCATTGGGTGCAACATCCGACATGGCCCCTGGAAAAGGTCGCCGCGGATATTAATTTCGACGGTATCGGCACAGAGGTTTATGCGCCTGTGAAACGCGTCGTGGGTTTTGGGGCCGAGCATTCCGAGCTTGGCACGATCTTCGAAGAAGTCTCGGGGGCCACGGGAAATATCGTCACGGCCGACCCGCTACCGGAGGAAAACGCGTTCGTACGTTCGGACCATTATTCGTTTGTGAAGAAAGGCGTACCTGCCTTGATGCTGATGGGTGGTCCGGAAGGTGACCCGTCGATCTGGATTCCGCGAATGAAGAAATGGCTGGAGACTGACTATCACTCGCCTAGCGATACGGTTAAGCCTGATTGGAACTGGAGCGGGCCGCAGACTCTCGCGCAACTCGGCTTGATTATCGGCCTGCGCGTGGCGAATGCCGATGCCATGCCTGCCTGGCGACAATCGTCACCTTTTAACAAACCAAGGAGTCAGCCCCGAGCGTCGGCACCGTAGCTAAGATCTTTGAGATCTGAGATCTCAGATCTCAGATCTCAGATCTCAGATCTCAATACGATTCACCATTTACCATTCACCATTTACTCCTCCAGCAGCCGTTCCACGAGGTGATCAACGTGGATGCGAGTGGTATCGAGGAGGCGCACTCCGTTGTGCTCCTCATCGCGAAGAAGCAGCGGAAGCTCCGTACCGCCGAGGATCAGGGCTTCGATACCGTCGCGGGCTTTTAGTTCATCGGCTATCTCCAGCATTCGCGCGCGAGTTTCGGGCCGAAAAATGTTGTTGAGCAACTCACCCATGTACCGCTCGTGAATGTATGTTTGCTCGTCCTCATTGGGAATCACGAGCTTTATGTCCGTGCGTGAGAAAACCTCGGGGTAAAAACGCGCTCTCATCGTGAACCGCGTCCCAAAGAGGCCGACTGTTTTAAAACCCAGAGCCTGGACCCGCTCACAAGCGGTTTCGACGATACTGATCAGCGGCAGCTTTACGCGCCGTTGGATTTCGTTAAAGACAATGTGTGGCGTGTTAGAAGCGAGGGCCGCAAAATCCGCCCCGGCACTTTGGAGCCGCCCAATTTCATCAACCAGATAGTCAGTTATCCTCCCCAGCTCGTTGGCAGTAATCCAAGCGATCAGACGCTGCAAGTCGACGCTGTTGATGATGATTGAAGGATAAGGGCCGCCACCAGTTCGCGCGCGATAGCCGGCAACGAGTAAGCGGTAATACTCAATCGTAGACTCTGGGCCAATGCCTCCGATAAGACCGAGTGTTTTCATGGTTTCACTGCCCCACTTCATACTCCGGCTTCGCGACACCCAGCAACCACTTATCAAACCACCCGACGATGTGTTGCAAGCGTTCAATGCGGTGCCAGGGTTGGCCGGATCGTGACAACTCGTGCGACTCGTTGGGAAAGCGCACCATTACTGTCGGGATCTTTCGATACTTCAGCGCACGAAACATTTGTTCGCCGCCCGCGCCTGTCGGTGTGCGCCAGTCCGCCTCGCCGAGAATCAACATCAAGGGCGTTGTCACCTTGTCGATATACGTGATGCCCGAACGCTTCTTGAAGTCCTCCGGATCCTCGAAAGGCGCTCCTTTGAACCAGTAGGGTTGAAATTGAGTGAAGTCTGCGGTGTACCACCAGTCGGCCCAATCTGAGATGTCACGCTGGGAAACAGCAGCAGCAAAGCGTTGGGTATGCCCGATGGCCCAGTTGGTAAGGACTCCTCCGCCACTGCCGCCTGTTATTCCGAGTTTCTTTTCGTCGATATAGCCGCGCCGTATCAGTTCGTCCACGCCGGCCATCAAGTCTTTGTGGTCGTCGCCAGGGTAGTTGTATTGAATGATGTTTCCAAACTCCTGACCGTAGGTCGTGCTACCGCGCGGGTTCGGATAGAGCACGACATAACCCTTCGCCGCCATCCACTGAAACTCGTGATCAAAAATAAAGCCGTACGCTGCATGGGGCCCGCCATGAATGTTCAGGATGAGCGGGTATTTCTTGTTCGCATCGAAGTCGGGTGGTTTCTGCACCCAGGCCTGAATGCGCTTGCCGTCGAAACTCTGGTACCAGATCTCTTCCGGGTCGGTAAGGTTGAGCCGCGAGAATAATGCTTCATTGAACCGAGTCAACTGCTTCGGCTGACCGCCACTCTCCAGCCAAAACAAATCGCCGATGCGCGTTGGCGTGGACAGTATGTAAACAAACTTCGCACCGTCCGGCGTCGCGCGAACTGAGCTCACCGAATTGTTGCCACGAGTGAGATCCGTAAGTCGACCATCCGAGGAATCAAAAGCCGCGAGGTTTGCCCTTCCCTCCTTGGCATAAGTGACGATGATTGAGCGCCCATCCGCTGTCCAGACAGGCGAACCGCCGCCGCCGCCGCGAGGTGAACTGTTGTCTCCTGTAAGGCCGGCGCCGACGTCATTGTCGAGCCCCGCCGTGAGGTTGCGCGGCTTGGCATTGGTGGTGATGTCCATCACCCAAAGATCGGGCTGCGAGTAAGACTTCACCGGCTGGCTCACAGATGCGAGAAAAGCGAATTGTTTTCCGTCGGGACTAACTGAGAAGCCGCCTGCGTCCATGTCAAACGAGGTCAGCTTGGTGGGTTGGCCGCCGGCCACAGCAATGGAAAAGATGGTGGTCTTTGGTAGTTCGAAGTAAGGCTCGTCCATCTGATCAGACGTGAAATAGAGGCGCGAGCTGTCCCTGGCCCAGGTAACGCTGTCTTCCGGAAAGCGGCCGCTGGTTAGTTGTCGCGGTGTCACCTTATCCGCAGCTGTGAGCGGAGCCGCAACTAACCAGATGTGTTGCGGGCGCTTTGGATCGAGATAGCCGGGGCCGTTGAAGCGATAAACAGCGCGGGTGATCACGCGCACGTCGCTCTCGCGTTTGTCGTCTGGGCCCTTAGTAGTGGCCGGGCTCGGATTTGGAGAAGCTGTGGCTTGCGGCGGCGTGCCAGGCGAGGGGTTCGGCTGGGTTTCTTTATCTTTCGCCAAGTCCTCCGCATTTGCGTTGTTGACAAAGGCAATCGTCTTGCCATCGGGCGACCATTGCGGCTGACCAGCTCCGCGCGGAACACGCGTGACCTGGAACGAATCGCCGCCAGCCAGAGACAACATGAAGAGTTGCGGCAGGTCCGGTCGTCCGTCCTTCTCCGTCACGCGAACAAAGACCAGGAACTTGCCATCGGGCGACCAGCGCGGCGAAGAATCGCGCGTGCCTGCCGTCAGTTGATTTGCATCCCCACTAGCTGGAGAGACGGTCCAGATAGACGTGTTGTAGCCATCTTTCTTTTCGTTCACGGTCACTCGGACAAAAGCGACGCGCGCGCCGTCGGGCGAGATTTGCGGATCAGCAACCCAGACAAAATCAAACAAGTCTCTTTCAGTGATGCTTCGCTTTTGAGCCAAAGCCGGGCTCACAACGAGCGCTATAGTGATCAAGACAAGCGAGAAACGAGAGCGCATAGGGTTTCCTTTCGGCGTGCAGCGGCAAAGATGGCGGCATTAGGCCGGGGCAGTAGCCCGACTGTCAAGGAGGGCTCACTCCGGGGCAGTAGCCCCCGGGGCTCACGCCGGGGCAGTAGCCCGACTGTCAAGGAGGGCTCACTCAAATAGCGAGTGTGACTCGAGCATTGTTGTTCGCGGATCTTGAGGAGCCCTCCTTGACAGTCGGGCTACTGCCCCGGACTACTGCCCCGGACTACTGCCCCGGTGCTCAGATAAAAGATGAGTTGAGGAGCCGCGCGCGCCATGCTACAATCCCGCAACTTGATAGACGCCTCACTTGTCTATGGTACGAGACTTCGACGACAACGAATTCCCGCTCGCTTACCTCATTTCCTTTCGATGTTACGGTACTTGGCTGCATGGCGACCAACGCGGTTCAGTGAATCGCAAACATAACCGTTACGGCACTCCTCGTCTTCCATCTAATCCTAATCTTGTTAAAGCTGAGGAGAAGTTACTCAAACATCCACCAGTTAGAATTTACCAAAGAGTGGCGAGGCGTTATAGAGGACGCGATTCGGGAAGTCTGCGTTCATCGAGGGTATTCATTGCTCGCATTTAACATTCGCACCAATCACGTCCACACAGTCGTTTCTGCGGCGCTAAAACCTGAACCCATTCTGCAGGCTTTTCAGGCTTATGCAACGAGAGCGCTTAGGCGCAAGGGCTTGTTAGCTCCCACTGTCAAACCGTGGTCGCGGCACGGTAGCACTCGTTATTTATGGAAGGAACGGCACGTTGAGAAGGCAATTGACTATGTACTCTACGGGCAGGGCGACGACTTACCAACGTTTGATGATTGAGGGCAGTAGCCTGGTGCGGCAGACTCGGAGCAGTAGCCCGGGGCGGTAGCCCGACTGTTAAGGAGGGCTCCTCAAGATCCGCAGCAGAGTGGGTCGCTACTTGAGGAGCCCTCCTTAACAGTCGGGCTACGGCCCCGGTCTACTGTGCCTTCACTCGACCGTGATCTCATCAACAAAGATCCACGCGGCGCCGCCGTTGCCCGGATGCCAGGAGGGTATTCTTCCGTAGGTGTGCGCTCGGATGCGGATGTAGCGCGCTTCTTGCGCCCCGATCGTTTGCGCGAATTCCCTGGTTACCACGCCGTACTGATTCTCAGGCACATCGTTTTCAATAGACGCAGCCGGCACGAAATCGCGACCATCAAGCGAGACTTCAAAATCAACGCGAGACGGCATCCAGATCCATGAACCAATGTCCTGCAAAAAGCCCGCCCCTAGCTTTGATACTTTTTCAGTCTTTCCTAAATCAACGAGAGCGACAAAGTCCTGGCCTTGATAACCCTGCCAACCACCACCACTCCAATTCGTAGTGCCGCGGATTCCGTCAATCAAAGCAAGGTCTCCGCCGCCTGTGTACTGGGAGTTGTATCTTGAAATCAGCGTGATGGTCCAGTTGTGCGGTACTTTGTGATACCGGGCGGTGGAGATGAGACTGCGATGGCCGCGCGCATTAATCGCTATTGCTCTTACAACGGTGGTGTGATCGATGAAGAAAGGTTTCGTGAACCGGGAAGACCTTGCACTGGGCTCCGAGCCGTCCGTAGTGTAATGAATTTTCAGGCGAGCCTTCGCCTGCCTGCTGCCGCCTGCCTCTTGACGCCTGCCTCCTGCCGTCTGCCTCCTGCCACCTGCCTCCTGGATCGCAATCTCCAGACGGTCTTTAAAGGTCCGACTCGAGGCTTTGATCACAGGCACGAGAACGATCTGAGCCCCGCCAATGCGTGAGATGGGCACATCATTCTCACCAGACCCCCACTCTGTATTGGGTTGCGCTCCCATTTCAAAAACCAGCATGCCGCCAGCCATCAGGTCGTTGTGCGTAAGGTAAGACTTGTTGTACCGCTTGCCGTTCAGCCTGGCCGACTGGATATAGATGTTCTGAGGCGAGGCGCCGCGAGCCTTAATGACAAACGACTTTCCATTCTCGAGATTGAATCGCAGTTCTGGAAATAGCGGACTACCAATCGCGTAAATAGGCGAGCCGGGAGTTACCGGATAGATCCCCGCCGCGCTCAACACATACCACGCCGACATCTGCCCGCAATCCTCATTTCCGATCAGACCATCAGGCGCCGGACTGTAGAACTTATCCATGATCTGTCTTACCCGCGCTTGCGTCTTCCAGGGCTGATTGACGTAGTTGTAGAGGTAAGCCATATGATGGCTGGGTTCGTTGCCGTGCGCGTATTGTCCGATCATACCTGTAATGTCTGCTTGCTTCCTGCCGGTGGTATTACCTTCGGCGGCAAACAGCTTATCTAACTTGGACGCAAACTGTTTCTTGCCGCCGAGCAACATAATGAGACCGCTGACGTCCTGGGGGGCAAAGAAGGAGTACTGCCAGGAATTGGCCTCTGTGAAATTGAAGTCAACTTCACGCGGATCAAACGGCGCGAGCCAGCCGCCGTTACTGCGAGGTCTCATGAAGCCGGACTCGGGATCGAAAACATTCTTGTAGAACTGGGCGCGAGCGATGTAGCGGTTGTAACCAGCGGCGTCACCGAGCATTCGAGCCATCTCTGCGACGCACCAGTCGTCATAAGCGTATTCGAGCGTCTTCGAGACCGACTCTTTTTCCTCCTCCATTCCTATGAAGCCGTGGTCCTTGTAGGCGGCCAGTCCCAAATGCTGCAAGTCGGCACTATGTTTCATGGCGCCCAACGCACGGTCACGATCAAAAGCGACTATTCCTTTCGCGGCAGCGTCCCAGATCACCGAAACGGCGTGATAACCGATCATCGTATCTGTCTCATTGGCTGCCAATTCCCAGACCGGGAGCCGGCCGCCGAACTCATACTGGGCCAGAAACGTCTTGATGAAATCCAAAGTGCGTTTCTGGTCGATCATGGTGTAGAGCGGGTGCGCCGCGCGGAACGTGTCCCAGAGAGAGAAGACAGTGTAGTTGTCAAAGCCTTCGGCTTTGTGAACCTTCAAGTCGCGCCCACGATATTGCCCGTCGACGTCCATGAAGAGATTAGGCGCAATCATCGAGTGGTAGAGGGCGGTGTAGAAGTTCTTGAGTTGCGCCTCCGTACCGCCAGTAACTGCTATTTTGCGGAGTTCGTTGGTCCACGCCTCAGAGGCGGCCGTTTTTGTCTTGTCGAAATCCCAGTGGTTAAGCTCGGCGTCCAGGTTCTTTCGCGCGCCTTCGATGCTGACGCCGGAAATTGCCACTTTGACGAGAATTTCGCCGCCATCATTGACGTCAAAACGAAAGAAAGCCTTGATGTTCTTGCCATGGGCCGCAGAGATTTCTGAAGACAGCTTGTCATCGATAGCAATGCCCCTGGAAAGGAAAGCGCGAGAAAACTCCGCGACGAAATAGACAGTTTGATCCTTGGCCCAGGCTTCCGACCTCCGGAAGCCCTCGATGCGTCTGTCACTGACAACGCGCAAGTATGAGTCGAGCACTTTGTCACGGTGTGTCAGATCGAGAATTACGTTGGCCCGATCAGTCTTGGGGAAAAAATAACGGTGGAAACCAACTCGATTGGTGGTCGTGAGTTCCACGAGGATGTTGTCATCTTCCAACCGAACACCATAAAAACCCGGTCGAGCGCTCTCATACACGTGGCTAAATAGCGAAGCGTATCCATTTTCGGTGCGTTCGCCATCCCTGGCGTAGAGATGAATATCTCCGACAGTCGGCATCAACAGAATATCGCCATAGTCCGAGATACCCGTGCCGCTCAGGTGTGTGTGACTAAACCCGTAAATTAGACGATCGGAATAATGGTACCCAGAACAACCATCCCAACCTGTTAGCCGAGTATCAGGGCTGAGCTGCACCATCCCGAAAGGCATCGTCGCGCCGGGATATGTGTGACCGTGACCACCGGTGCCAACGAAAGGATCAACATAGCTAGTTAGATTCTGCTGTGAGTAGACGCAATGGCTAAGGAATAGAATCAGGAACAGGCTGGTGACACATCTCATGCGATTGTCTATAGCACGTTCATGTCGACTCGCCGAAGTGGATTTGTAAGTCAGGAACGCAATCCAATATACACCAACAAAATTTCGTGTTGCATAACAATTCAGACTTAGGCAATTTGCAGGTGGGGAAGGTGGGCAAGCGAAGCGCGCCCCCGCTCCAGCGTAGAGTCGCTCGCTACAGAAACCGCTCGATTCAGGTTCGGTTAAGCTTTAGGAAAACTGGAGTTGATGACGCTACGCTGGAGCGGGGGCGCGCTTCGCTTTGTCCACCTTCCCCAGCTGCAAATTTCCCTTGCCTGAATAGTTGATGCAAAGTTGAGCGGCTTACGAATTACCGCTTTAAGGCGTAGAATACCCATGCTAACTGGGTACATCGCAACCTTTTGCGCAAGACGAGCATCGCATGGGCCGGTTCACCCCTCTCCCGCTTGCAAAAGCATCCGAGTATTGCTAAACCTCCGTATTGAAATGCTCCCTGGGAGAAAACAAATGAAGAAGATTTCCTACGTTATTTTGGCTGTTGGCCTGGCCTTTGCCCTGGTTTTTCCGGCCATCGCCGATACAATCCGCTTGAAAGATGGAAGCGTCATTCGAGGTCAGGTGATTGGCTTTAAAGATCAGCAGTTCACCATCCTCATCGGCGCCGGAGCCAAAGGCCGGCGGAGCCGGACTACCATCTACGTGGAGGACATCGAATCCATCGAGTTTGATTCGGCAACTACAGCCGCGGCTGCGGCCCTGGCAAATGAGGATATCGGCTCCTCGAACAATAGTGAGCCTGCCCGATCCAACCCTCAGGCGGACATAAACGTTAGCAACCCAAGGCCGACCGGCTCCCCAACTTCAGGAGGGGCCGCCACGTTTTTCACGATTAAGGTCGCCGTCCGGGCAGACAGCGCCAATAACGGTTGGACAAATAGTGGACTGGTGGTGCGCAAAGGACAGCGTTTACGAATTAGCTCTTCTGGTCGGGTATCTCTTGGCAGAGGACGCTTCTCGACGCCCGGCGGCCTTTCAACGATTCCGGATACCGAGAAGCTCATGCGAAACGAGCCCACAGGCGCACTGATAGCAGTTGTTGGCGATGATAACGATGATTTTGTTCTGATTGGCACGAGGCGGGATTTCATCGCGCAGCGGGATGGCGTGCTTTTCCTTGGAGTTAACGAAGGGGATCTGAATGACAATACCGGAGCCTATGACGTAGTTATTGAGGCTGAGGCGGGCGGCTCACCGCGTTAAAGCGGCAACCTGCAGTTTGTTTGCCGGCATCAGACCTTTCAAATAAAGAGTCGAAGCTTGAGGTTGCCGATCGAGGGGAAAACAAGCTAAGGCGGGAACTCTAAACCGTCGCTCTGAAGGGTCTTATTATGAAACTCTCCAAGTCGTATCATTACCTATTCGCTATTACTCTGGTGTTTGCTTTGCTCTTGGGAGCATCAATTCCGCTGGCATTTGCGCAGTCGCGTCGCCAGCCTCCGGCCACCAACCAGAAAAAGAACCCCAGACCCGGTGAGAAGGAACAACAGGGTGAAAAACAGCAGGAGCCGACACCGCCAGATTTGGTGGGCAAGCCGCAGGACGCTGAAAAGGTCACGATTACCACGCAAATCGTCAATGTTGATGTCGTGGTTTACCACAAGAAGAGCGGTCAGATCGTAACCGGCCTGAAAAAAGAGAACTTCGCGATTTTTTCCGACGGCAATCCGCAAGTTATTACAAACTTTGCAACACCCGAAGCGCCCATCACCGTGGTAATGGTGCTGGAATACAGCAAGTGGTCGGAGGCGTTTGGATATTATGGCAGCGGCGGCTTCGATCCCGGAACGTATGAAGTGCTGCGTCCTACCGCGTCGTTTCTTTCGCAGTTCATCAAACCACCCGACGACTACGTTTCTGTTGTGGCCTACGACATGCGCCCTACGCCCTTGACTGATTTCACAAATGATCCGAGACGGATCAATCAAGTGATCAATCTCTTACTCCGTAATACGCCTGCGTTTAGAGAGAGCAATCTGTTCGACGCTCTGAAGTTCGTGCTTGTCGGTGGGCGAGGCGATTCAGTGGTCCTGGAAGATTCCAAGTCGGAGAAGTCTGATTATGCCGGTCTGGTGACGGTGCAGGGACGAAGGCGGGCGGTGATACTCGTGTGCTCCGGAATCGATACGTTCAGTAAGATCAACTACGGCGATGCGCGTAAGATTCTACAAAATGCCGGTATTCCGATCTACATCATCGGTACTGGCAATCTCTTCTACAAGAAGTATGAACACTTATTGGGCGCAACGGATGGTCTCACCGGCAGCCCCGGCAGGATGACATTTCTCCAGGCCCAGAATACTCTGAACACTTTCGCGAAAGAGACCGGCGGTGCTTACTTCCCTTACACGTTCGAAGGCGAGATTCCTAACATTCTTCAGTCGATCAACGGTTTGCTTCGCAGCCAATATAGCCTTGCTTTCAATCCCGGAGACGTCCGTGATGGCAAGCAGCACAAGCTCAAGGTAAGCGTTGATGTAAACGGAGACGGAGTTTATGACGACAAGGAGTTTGTGATTCAAGCCCGATCGGTTTACAACGCACCTAAGTGATAGAACGGAGAATTTCGGATTTCGGATTTCGGATTTCGGATTTCGAATTGCTCTCCTTTGTTCTACGTTTGCTCTCTTCTGCGAAAATCCGGGCAATGGTAGCAAATCCGAAATCCGAAATCCGAAATTCCTCAGACACCATGCAGCCGCAAACGAAACTCATCATTAAACGCATAGGTTTCGCTGCGTTTCCCTGAGAACAAACGGGACTCGCGCAACAGCATCGGCAATCCCCCCGGGGTCAAATTCAGACCGTAGGCGGGACTGCAAAAGATTGCCGAGATCCGGGGGTTCAGTCTTTCCGGTAATCCATAGCGAATGGCTTTCTGCGCCAGCGGAGAAAACCCTGCAGTGCGACGTGGGTTAACTAATTCGATTGTGCGGTCAAAAATGTTCAGACGGGTGGGCTGATCCCTCAGCGCGAGATCGCGATGCACGAGCATATTGGCGACCGCCTCTCTCAACGAGTCGCGGTGATAGTTTGCGCGGGCCGCAACGGGACTTTCCTCTGTTCCTGCGCCGGGAAAAACTCGCGGACGACTGTCCCACAGATCGCAGTAACGACTAATGAAACGAAGAATTGACTCGTAGAGCGTCGACAAGTTTCCGGTGAGCTTAACCCGTTCGACCACGGCAGCTTGAATCGAATCGCCCGCGAAGCGGGTTGCCACTATGCTTGAGCGCGGCAGCAGTTCTTTTACTCTCTCGTCGTGTCCAAATAGAAGCAGGCCGGCCGTGGTAGGTACGATTTCATTTCCATCGCTGGTAGCCAGCAATAGATCGCGTTCAAGCACCTCCGCTGTTGGATACCCCGAAAGCGACGCTTCGTCGAATGCGTCTCCTGCAAATTCGCGCAAAAAGCTCCAAAGATGTGCCTCATCAATGTCTTTGATCGACGCGCCAATCACAGCGACACTCTCGAAGCGAATCGGCCGAGCTTCATCAAGGAGCGCCGACAACTCTTCGCGAGAAGCCTCGCGCTTCTCAGCACCAATGCGCAGGTAGAAGCGTCCGTCACGGGTGCGGTAGGGCCGGCGTTTTCCTTCAACGTCAAGGGCCACTATGCGCCGGCCATTGTCAAACGCGATGCGATCGATAAATGGCACCATGGGCGGTTGAATTTCTTCACGACAAATGCGCACGAGCTCCTGTTGCACGTTCTCAGCATCATCGACGCCTTCCACGCGCATCTGGTCATTCACTCCGAAGACAATTACACCCCCGCCCGTGTTCGCGAGGGCAACGATCTCCTGGGCAATCTTTTCAGTGTTTGAGAGCTTTACTTTGAGCTCGAGGAAAGTGTCTTCACCGCCCCGAATGAGCCGTAGCAACTCAACTCTTGATGTCTGCGGTGCGGGTGTAGAAAGGATGTACTCCTGGAAGGAGCGTTCCGTATTAGGTTCGTGCCGTTGGTTGCTGCGAAATCTTCTGCGAGCCATTTGTGTATTGGCGGGGCCGCTCTCCTTTGCCCGCCCGGATGCCTGCTAGCGGCATCTCTGGAATAGATTCAGTCTGTGTTTCAACTCATAGGTCCAATAGGTCGTATAGGTCCTATAGTTTTGCCACTCAATCATCAGCCGGTTCGCGGACGGCTTCGAGGATGTCCACTTCGCGTCTTTGAAGTGCTTCTCCCTGGCCCGAGATCAACAAGAGATATGATCCAATAGCAAGCATTGCGAACAATGCCAGTGTAACATACTCGACAGCCAGGCTCCGGGTGAAGTAACCCGCCGTTACGGCAAGGAGCGGCGGAAGTGATAGTAGAATAAGCATAGGAATCAGCAGCAGTCCTACCACGCCTGACACGTTTAGGCGCTTGCCAAACTTCATGCGCTTCGGAAAACGCACCGAAAGCCAATTGCCGAGCACCGACATTGTCGCCGCAAATGTGACGAAGTTAAGGGCCACGAACAGGATCGCTCGCAAGGTGAGGTCGCGGAATACGAGCTCGTTGATGATCAGCAGAGCGACTGAGAACGCCAGCGCAACCAGTGTTACGGCGAGGTTCTTACCAATTAGGATTCTGCGACGATCGACCGGCGCGAGAATTAGTGAGCGCATGCCTCCCTCTTCGAAGGCAAACTGGTTACACGAGAGACCCGTAAGAATCAGAAAGACGTACAACACACCCCCCGTGGCCATTAATCCTTCACCGTAGAATAGAAAATCACGCATGAATGAAGATGCTCTCCGTGGTACGTCGCCTGAGCCGGTCATTCGTTGACTGTTCACTATTCTGACAACAATGAGTATCAGTGGCATTAAGACCATCATGCGCAGTTGGGCGTTGCGCATTACATACCGCAGCTCTTTCTCAGCTATGGCCGAGAGCTGTGGGGAAAGTAATGGGAGTTGCCAACCGGTATAACCCTCGGCCCTGGAGTCTATCGTGACCGGCGCGCGCTTTCGCTTTGACCCGCCCTTTCCGAGCACCGACCGCAGAGCCGTCCAATATGTGGCGAAAACCAGGATCAGCGCATACGCGGTGAGCGTTAACACCGCGAGCGTGTACTCTGTCACCGCCCCTTCTTGTAAGCCGTTAGTTAGCGCGAATGCGGCTGCGCCCGGTGGAGTCCAACGGAGTCCTTTAAATGACTCGGCGTGTCTGAAGATTGCCGGTGCGAGTTGACCTATCAAAGCGCCTCCGAGTCCGGCCACGACACCAATCAGCGCCAGTAAGGTCTCGCCGCGGCTTCGCTTACGGCGAAGGAGTGAGCCAAGTGAAAGCGACAGCCATTTCGAAAGGGCTATTCCAAATGCGGCCGCTGGTACTGTTACCAGCAGCGCTAGCCCCAGGCGGCCGGTTCCCAGTCCCGCACCCAGACCGATGGCTATGATTGCCGGAATGGCAAAGAGAGATTGCAGAGTGGTGATCTCGCTTATGAAGTCGATGGTAAAGAGCTTGCGCAGGCTTAGCGGATACATGAGCAAACGTCCCGGCTCGAATTGTCGGGTGGTGCCGACGCTAAGAGGCAGAGTCGCCCACATCAGATAACAAAACGCGAAGATGGAGAAGAAGATGAACTCCGCGGAGGGAATACCCCCAGCCTTCTCAGTTGCCTGGCTCGCACGAACGAGTACTCCCCGCGAATTCAGGGCGTAGGCGCCGACGCCCAGGGCCAGGGCGATCACCAGAGCAAATGCCAGAGCCGCCAGCATTCCAAGGATGGAGGCAATCCGGTTAACCACGGCCTTCGTCGTTCGTAGCGAATTCCGAAACAGCCGCCACTTGAGCCAGATTAGTGTGGTGAGTTGAGACAATTTTTAGCTAGTGCTTTGTACTTTGTGCTTTGACCTTTGTGCTCAGAATAATACCGAACGCAGTATAGAATGGCGACGGCTCGTTCGTACAAGTAACCAAGTTCCAAGTACAAAGCTCCAGGGTACAAAGCACAAATGGCCACTCCGCACATCTACGTCAGTCTCGGATCAAATCTCGGCGACCGCGCGGGTTTTCTGGTGCTTGCGGTGCGCGGGATGCTCGCCGCAGGCCTCTGCGTCACGCGCCTTTCATCAATCTATGAGACTGAACCCGTTGACGTGACGAACCAGCCGCGCTTCCTCAACATGGTCGCTGAACTCCGCGGAGATATACCCTTTTCACCGGAACAGGTGATGGCACGACTGCTTCGCGTAGAGTATGCCCTGGGACGCACACGCGAAATCCCTATGGGTCCTCGAACGGTCGATCTCGATCTCCTGCTCTATGGCAAAGAGACCCGCTCAACTCAATTGGTAACCATCCCGCATCCACGTCTTCATTTGCGGCGTTTTGTGCTTGTCCCTTTGGCGGAACTGGCGCCAGAACTTACTCATCCCACGCTCCGAAAAACCGTGGCCAAGCTACTCGAACAAGTAGACGACAACTGTGCGGTCAGACGCTGGCAGCCTTAGTTCGGGAGTGGCACAGACTTTAGTCTGTGAATTCAACGGGCGTCGGCCCGGAAGCGAAAAACAAAGCACATCACATGCTAAAGTCTGTGCCACAAACCTCGCTCAAGCCAAAATCCACGCAGACTTGTTTTAGGCGCCTTAAAACGCGATGTCGCGATAACCGTCCAACTTTCAGCCGTTTCGAAGGAATCCGCGGGAACGCGTTGCGCCAGTATTGAGTATTATTCGCTCATACTTTTTCCTTTTTTGCTTTTCTCGTTATAATGACGCCACACTTGTTCACACGCGTTGCACATTTCAGAACCAGTCCGCGTTTGGGCCATCTAGTTAGCCACAACAACGTGTCGAGAGAGAGTTGAAATATGCCGTATCTCAAACCTGAGCGTCCGGAAAAAGTCAGTGCGCCTTCTTTACGAGCGAGTAAACAACGCGGCGAGCGCCTCGTCTGCCTTACAGCCTACGATTACCCGACAGCCCGCATAGTCGACGAAGCCGGTATCGATGTCGTTCTTGTCGGTGACAGCCTGGGTAACGTCGTGCTGGGCTATGGCAACACCGTGCCAGTTACGCTCGATGAGATAATGATCCACGTGAAGGCCGTGCGTCGCGCGGTGCAACGCGCCCTGCTCGTTGCCGATATGCCTTACGGGTCGTTTCACACTGGCGCTGACGATGCGGTCAAGAACGCCTTGCGCCTGGTGAAGGAAGGAGGGGCCGAAGCGATCAAACTCGAAGGCGGTCGCAAGAGACTCCCCCTGATAAAGCGCCTAGTTGACGAAGAGATCGCGGTGATGGGTCACATTGGACTAACACCACAGTCGATCAATAAGCTGGGGGCCTATCGCGTTCAGGGTAAGACTGCTGAGGCGGCGCGGGAACTCCTCGATGATGCGCTGGCTCTTGAAGAAGCCGGGGCGTTTGCCATCGTGCTCGAGGTTGTCCCACGCGAGATCGCCAAACTCATCACCGAAAGTGTAAGCATTCCAACTATCGGCATCGGGGCTGGTGTGCATTGCGACATCCAGGTACTTGTCCTCCATGACATGCTGGGTCTGTCATTTGGAAAACTTGCGCGCTTTGTGCGGCCTTACGCAAACCTGCATGAAACGATTACTAACGCTGTTACCAAATATGCCGAGGACGTTCGGAGCGGCAGCTATCCTTCCCAGGCCGAGTCATACTCGCTGCCGGCGGAAGCGGCGGAGGAATTGAATCTGACCACGCCAGTGAAAGACTCCAGGATCAACAAGTCCTAAAATTTCCCGAAAACTATGGAGATCATTAATCGCCGTCAGCGCATGAGTTCCGTCGCGCGCAAGATTCGCCGCGAGCAAGATCGGACCATCGGCCTCGTACCCACCATGGGAGCGCTTCATGAAGGCCATCTAAGCCTTGTGAGAGAAGCCCGCCGGATGTGTGATGTGGTCGTGGTTTCTGTCTTTGTGAACCCGGCCCAATTTGGACCAGGCGAAGACTTCGAGCGCTACCCGCGCGACTTAACGAAAGACACGGCATTGCTGACCGACTACAATGTCGATTTCATTTTCGCACCACCGATTGAGGAGATTTATCCGAAGGGCTTTGCCACTTTTGTGACTGTCGAGGGTCTTTCGGAGCAACTCGAGGGCACCGCTCGTCCCGGCCACTTCCGCGGCGTGGCCACCGTCGTGACGATCTTGCTCAATGTCGTGCGTCCCGACTTTGCTTTCTTCGGCCAGAAAGACGCGCAACAGGCAGTCATTATCCGGCGGCTCGTTCGCGACCTCGCTTTCGATACAGAAGTCCTTGTGCTGCCTACTGTGCGCGAGGATTCCGGACTAGCCATATCTTCCCGGAATTTGTATTTGAAACCGGAAGAGCAACAAGCCGGAGCTGTAATTCACCGTGCCCTGGCGAAGGCAAAAGAAACATACAAGGCAGGTGAGCGCAATGGCGTCAGGCTGGCGGAGTTGGTACGAACGACAATTGAGGCTGAGCCCCGCGCACGGGTGGATTACGTTAGCATCACAGATGCGGAAACACTCGAGAAGTTAGACAAACTCGACGAACGCCCCATTCTAATCGCTGTGGCCGCTTATATTGGCAAAACGCGGCTGATCGACAATACGCTGCTCAACGCTTCCAAGAAGAAGGACGGCGCCTCGGCAAAAGCTTGAAAATTTCGGATTTCGAATTGCGAATTGCGAATTTGCCTGTGGCTTGTCTTGAATGATCTCTTTGTTCTTACAATTCGCGTACCCGAAAGAAAATCCGAAATCCGATGTTCGAAATCCGCAATTTGCTACCCACGTGACCCCGCCCCTTTTGTTTTTTCCTGCCCCTTCTGTGACAATCATCCTGGTCAGATGTCAGATTTCGCAAAACAAAAAACCCACATCAAATTCACCTTAAATGGTGAGGCGGCCGAAGTTGCGTTTGCTCCGCACAAAACCCTGCTGGAAGTGCTCCGTGAAGACCTAAATCTGACTGGGACAAAGCACGGTTGTGAACTGGGTGAGTGCGGAACGTGTACTGTTTTGGTTGATGGTCGGGCAATTCTGTCGTGTCTGATGCTGGGTCTCGATGCCGAAGGGCGCGATGTAAAGAGTATCGAAGGAATGGCTGAGGGCGGGCAGCTTCACCCATTGCAGGAGACGTTTGCGGACACCGGCGCGGCGCAGTGTGGTTATTGCTCGCCTGGGTTCCTGCTCGTTGCCGAGGAGCTCCTTAAGAAGTCTCCCGATCCAACCCGTGCAGAGATTAAGGAGGCCTTATCGGGAAATCTCTGCCGCTGCACAGGCTACATAAAGATTTACGAGGCAGTTGAGTTGGCGGCGGCACGCATGCGCGGCGAAGAGATGGAACTGCCGAGGGAGTCTATTTACGGTTTGAGCTAAGGCTTAAGTGAGTCTATCTCTCGAGTGAGGACTGGATCTTTTCAAGTCATGGGAATTCGCAGGTTGGGAAGGGTGGTTAACCCCCGGCCTGCCCTTCGCTTAAGTCAAGCGGGGGTAAACCGCCCTTCCTAACCTTTGAGACTCTACAACTTGGGAACCTAAGCAAAGGTTGAATGGCTAACAATCCTAAAAAAGAGAATAAGCTCAAAGTAGTCGGCAAGCCATTTCGCAAAGTCGACGCGCGCGCGAAGTGCACTGGACAGACGAAGTTTGCTGACGACATTGTCTTGCCGCGCATGCTCTACGCAAAGATCCTGCGCAGTCATCTTCCGCATGCGCTGATCAAGAGCGTCGATGTGTCCAAAGCTCTGGCCACACCCGGCGTTTTTGCAGTCATCACCGGCAAAGACTTGCCGATTCCTTACGGCATCCTTCCCGTCAGTCAGGACGAACACGCGCTCTGCATTGACAAGGTACGGTTTATTGGCGACCCCGTTGCGGCTGTTGTCGCTATCGATGAAGACACTGCGTTCGACTCGATGAACCTGATTGAGGTCGAGTACGAGTCGTTGAATTCAATCTCGACGATTGAAGAAGCATTGATGATCGACGAGCCGCGCATTCACGAATACGGGGATGGCGGCAACGTCCACAAGAAAGTCTCGCTTGAATTCGGCAACGTCGAGGAGGGATTCGCGGAAGCTGACCTGGTTCGCGAGGACACGTTTTTCTACGAAGGCAACACGCATCTGCCGATGGAACAGCACGCCGCGGTTGCCTATTTTGATACCGACAACAAACTAACGCTCTGGAGCGCCACGCAGACGCCGCATTACGTTCATCGTGCACTGGCGAAGGTCCTAGCGATGCCGGCAAGCCACATCAGGGTGATTGCCACCCCCAACGGTGGCGGATTTGGCGGCAAAAGCGATCCTTTCAATCACGAGATTGTCGTTTGCAAGCTTGCGATGATGACCGGTCGCCCGGTCAAATGCACTCTGACGCGCGAAGAAGTCTTCTACTGCCATCGCGGCCGCCACCCAGTGCTGATGCGCGTCAAGACTGGCGTCAAAAAGGACGGCGCGATTACGGGAATGCATTTCCAATCATTTCTCGATGGGGGCGCGTATGGCAGTTATGGCGTTGCCAGCACGTTCTATACCGGCGCTCTGCAAACCGTCACCTACGAAGTGCCCCGCTACAAGTTCCAGGGTGTTCGTCTGTTTACTAACAAACCACCCTGTGGTCCAAAGCGTGGACATGGAACTCCGCAGCCTCGCTATGCCCTGGAAGTGCAGCTCGACAAAATCGCCGAGCAACTCAAGCTCGATCCGGCTGAAATGCGCCGGCAGCATCTCGTTAAGCCGTACTCGGTAACCGCAAACTATCTGCGCATCGGCAGCATGGGTCTGGGAAAGTGTATCGAGAAGGTAGTCCAAGGCTCGGACTGGAAAAACAAGTTCTCAGGCTGGAATTCGAAGAATCGCAAGCTGCCATACGGCAAGGGTATCGGCATTGCGTGTAGCTCGTATATCTGCGGCGCCGGATTGCCAATCTACTGGAACAACATGCCGCAATCGGGTGTTCAGCTTCGTCTGGATCGCCAGGGCGGCGTCTGCGTCATGTGTGGTTCGACCGATATCGGCCAGGGATCGGATTCGATCCTCGCCTACATCGTGGCTGAGGTCTTAGGAATCGATCCCTTTGACATACGCGTTGTTACCGCAGACACAGATCTGACGCCTGTCGACCTGGGAAGCTACTCCTCCCGCGTAACCTTGATGACCGGCAACGCCGCTATTCAGGCCGCCGAAAGAGCGCGAGAACTGTTGGTGATGGCCGTGGCAGAGAAACTTGGCGTGCCGATCGAGAATATTTCACTTGCCGAGCGACGCGCCTTCGACGTGGAGAATCCGGAGGTTGGCGTTTCATTTGCGGAAGCCGTTGTTTTGGCTGAATCGAAGTTTGGCACGATAGGGACTGTCGGCTCGTATTCACCTCCACCATCTCCAGGTAAATACAAAGGGGCCGGCGTCGGACCATCCCCGGCTTATAGCTACTCGGCAGCCGTCGCTGAAGTGGATGTCGATCCCTCCACCGGCATTGTGATTGTCGACCGTATCTGGATCGCGCACGACATTGGTCAGTCGATCAATCCAATGCTGGTAATGGGCCAGGTTGAAGGAAGCGTCTACATGGGACTGGGCGAGATTTTGATGGAAGAGATGGCCTATCGCGGCAACCGCAATGTGGTACACAAGTTCCCCTCAATGCTTGAGTACAAGAGCCCGACGACGATGGAGATGTGCGACGTTAAGACTTATCTGATCGAAGACGCCGATCCCAATGGCCCGTTTGGCGCGAAGGAAGTAGGGCAGGGCCCTTTGCTTCCAGTTCCTCCCGCGGTTGCCAATGCGGTTTACGACGCGGTTGGCGTGCGCATCGACGAAGTGCCGATCATGCCGGAAAAGGTTTCGAAGGCGCTTAAAGAGAAGGAGCGTGGGCGCGATCCCCGTTACGGTCCGGATTCAGTTCCGTCAGTAGATTGGCCCGATCCGTTGAAGGTGTTAACGCCAGCCGAGGGCGGCGATGGCCGCGAGATGCCGCGGGTGGCGGTGCATTCGTGACTGAAACTTATCATGAGAGTAACGAATGGAATTCGAATGGGACGGGAAGAAAGCAGCGGCTAACCTTCGTAAGCACCGTGTTTCATTCGAGGAAGCGGCTACAGTTTTCAATGATCCGCTTGCAACGGTCTACGAAGATCCAGACCACTCAGTAAGCGAAAAGCGATTTCTAACGATTGGGACATCTGCTCGCGGACGATTGCTTCATATCGCGTTCGCGGATCGAGGGGGGCGACTTAGAATAATCAACGTCCGAGAAGTAACGAGAAGAGAAAGAGAACTCTATGAAGAAGAAGAGAGATGAAGATTCGGATGAGATGAGACCGGAATACGATCTCAGAAAACTCAGATTTGTTGGCCGTGGGATCTACGCGAAACGATATCGCTCCGGCACGAATCTGGTGCTCTTAGATCGTGACGTGAGGGAAGCTTTTCCCGATGATGAGTCGGTAAACGAGGCCTTGCGAGTAATCGCGAAGGCTGCGAAGCAGCAAGCTTTGCAGGTTCGGAAGACTCCTGTTCGTAGTCGACGACAATCGTCGCGCTTGCGACGGGCGGGGTAACCCGGTATGAGCGAACCACCAACTTGTAAGCCTCTGGTCTTTACTTTAATTGAAGACTATGGCGAAAACGTTACCATCGAAATCTCGGAAGAGGACTACCAAGCCGATCTGGCCGCGGGAATCGACGAAGAGGATACGTTGAAACCCGGTCGCTATAAGATGAAGCGTGGCGGCTTCCTCGCGCGCCACCCCGAGTTTAAGCTCGAGGAGAAGAAGAGAGCCTGACGGATGCCCTCGGCACTTCCTGAGGAGTTGCGAATGAGTCGAGCCCGAACCCTAACAGGTCAGCAGGGCGCAGAGGCTGTGATTGTCCAGCTTACTAATCGAGGTCATGTTGTGAAGGGCATGCCTAATCACAACAAGGGCTTTGATGTCGACTGTCAATCTCCCAACGGGTGTCAGTTTCGGGTTGAGGTAAAGACTTCTAGTTCGAAGAACACTCACATACCAATCCAACTTCATCATGTAGAAGGACCTCTCAAGCCCGACTTGTTCTTTGTCCTAGTTAACAAACTCGAGGTTGCCCCTTTTTTCGAATACTACATTTTGACCCATGAGGAGCTAAAGGCTGCGTGGATCCCAATGCCGAAACAAATGATGAATGAGAAGCCATACGTCATTGATCGGGCTCACATAGATTGGAGGCTCATCGAACTTCAACGTGAAAGGTGGTACAAGCTGCCAAAGTAATTCCTATGATGCGACTTCCCAAGTTTGAATACCGCGTACCGCGCACAGTTGCGGAGGCGGTGAAGACTATGGCCCACGCCGGGCCGGAAGGGCAGTTCGTCGCTGGAGGCACCGACCTCTACCCAAACATGAAGCGCCGGCAACAAACGCCACGGACCGTAATCTCTGTTATGCGTTTGCCGGAGCTGAATCAGATCACGGGCGACGGAAAGTCCGGCTTGAGGATTGGCGCATCGGTTTCGCTGACTGACATCTGCGAACACCCGATCATCAATCGCGACTATCCAGTAGTAGCGCAAGCGGCCCACACAATTTCCACGCCCATCCTGCGCAACATGGGAACAATCGGAGGCAATCTCCTGCTCGACACGCGCTGCAACTACTACGATCAGAATTACGAATGGCGTAAGGGGATCAACTTCTGCCTGAAGAAGGATGGCGACGTTTGCTGGGTGGCGCCGGGAAGCTCGAAATGCTGGGCCGTGCAGTCGTCTGATCTGGTACCGGTGATGGTGGCAATCGGCGCCAGGCTCCGCTTTGCTTCCACTCTCGGCGAGCGCTTGATCGACGCGGCTGGTTTATACAACGACGATGGCATCGACTACTTACATAAGCGGCCTGACGAGCTTCTTGTCGACATTCAACTCCCGCCGACTAACGGCTGGCGCGCCTCCTATCAGAAACTCCGCCGGCGCGGTGCATTTGATTTTCCCGTGCTGGGGGTTGCCGCCTGGGTGCAAATGGACCATGCCGGCTCAGTCAGCGATGCGCGGTTGATCCTCGGCGGTATTGCGCCATCTCCTATCGAAGTGAAAGAAGCCGGACAGGCCCTGATTGGCAATCCCTTGCGTGCCGATCATATCGAGGCCGCCGCCGAAGCCGCCTATATTAAAGCCCGCCCACTCGATAACACTGACTTCGTCATGAACTGGCGCAAACAGATGACGAGGCAGTACACGCTTCGCGCCTTGGAAGAATTGCGGCATGAGTAGCGCGCTCATGTGGAGTGCGCCGGCAGAGCGAAGCCTCACCATTACAGAACCGGGAGCGGTAGCGACCGGATGCCAGACTCAACGCTACTAACATGTTCTTGCTTCAGTTGAAAGCCAACATCCGGTCGCTACAGCTCCCGGTTCTGTAATGGCGCTGCGCTTTGCCACCGCGCTCCAACTGCTCGCCGTCTTTATCCGAACACTTACCCAGGCAACAATGACAAAGGCCCAAAACCCAAAACCAAAGACCCACGAAATATGCGCCATCCTGCTCGCAGCCGGTCGATCCCAACGAATGGGCGCCTTCAAACCTCTTCTGCCCTTTGGCGAGACAACAGTCATCAATACTTGTATCCAGAATCTCCGCGACGCGGGAATTGATGACATTGTCGTGGTGCTGGGCCACAGGGCTGACGAAGTGAAACAGAGTCTGAATAACCTCAATCTCAATTTCGCGATTAATCCAAATCCCGATAGCGAGATGAGCGCCTCAATAGCCTGCGGTGTGAAGGAAATCTCGAAGAAAACCAAGGTAACGCTTCTTACTTTGAGCGACCAGCCGGCAATCCCTGCCGATGTCGTGAACGCGCTCGTGAAGGAATGGAAGGCCGGAGAGAAACTCGTAATCCCAGAATTTCAGGGTCGTGGCGGTCATCCTGTCTTAATTGATCTCTGCTTTCGGGAGGAGTTGGTCCATCTCGATCCAAGCGGCGGTCTCAAGTCGTTTTTCGACGCCCACAAAAGCGAGGTTAAGAGACTTGCTGTCAGTTCGCCCTATATTGCACGCGATCTGGATACGTGGGATGATTACCGCGCATTACACACAGAAATCTTTGGTATTCCGCCAACAAACTGAGAATTAAGGGTCCTTGATAACTCGATAAACAAAGCGGTCGCGGCTGGTCAAAGACCAACTAAACGGTTCGCTTGGTCATCTAATGCGGTGCCGGACCCAAAGGCCTCAAGAATAAGGGCCGAATCCGGCGAAGGAGAATAGATGCTTCTCTCAAACTGCAAGACCTACATGTCAACGTTCCTCCTGGTTCTGTTGGGTTTAAACCTGGCTTTCGCCCAAAAGAGCGAAGGTGGGCCAGTGAACTTCTCCATGCGGTCGATAGACGGTCAAACCATTACCGCTGACAGCCTGCGTGGCGAAGTCGTAGTGCTCGCTTTTGGCGCCTCATGGCTTCCTCTCTCCCGCACTCAGTTGCAGGGAGTCAGGAAACTGGCGGACGAGTACAGCGACCGCGGCGTTGTTGTCTACTTTGTTAGCACGGAATCCACGGATCCAAAATCAAAGAACTTTGCATCCGACGAGCAGCTCCGAGCCTTTTCCCAAAAGTATGGTTTGAAGGTCACGGTGCTTCGCGATCCGGACGGTACGATCTCTAAGAAGTTAGGCATCGATCAATTGCCCTCGATAGTAATTCTCGACAAGCAAGGCAATATTGTCGGTGAACCCATTCGCGGTCTGGACCCTCAGGGAAACCTCGCGGGCCAATTGGCATCGCGTCTGGACAAGATTCTCTAACCTTACAACGCGGTTCCATCCCAGCGGCGCTGCGCCGCTCGAGATTCCAGGTGTGAGCAAGCCTCAGAGCGGCCGCCTTTCAGCAAGGGCGGCCCTCTTCACTTTTGCGCAAGATCCAAGACCAAAGACCGAAGACGGAAGAGTTCACGCAAAGACGCAAAGTCACGTGGCAGCCGAATCTAAGCTCTTGCTCATCTCAGCGGAATCTAATACCTTGCTGCGTCAATGCTAAAAGTCTTCGCGAGCTATGACTCTAAAGTTCATTAATCCTGCATCGCTGGGCAGCCCAAGAGGCTACTCAAACGGCGTCTTGACGGAGCCAGGGGCTCGACTGCTCTTCATAGCCGGGCAAATCGCCTGGGATGAGCGCCGGAGAATCGTCAGCGTGGACTTTGTCGAGCAGTTTGATCGCGCGCTGGCCAACGTCATCGCGGTAGTTACTGAGGCAGGCGGCAGACCCGAGCAGATCTCTCGTCTGATTATTTACGTAACGGACAAAACCGAATATACGGCGCGTACCGGCGACATAGGTGCGCGCTACCGCGCGCGGATGGGAAAACACTTTCCGGCGATGGTGCTGGTTGAAGTTAAGAGCTTGCTTGACGACGAGGCGAGAGTCGAAATTGAAGGCATCGCCGTCCTCAATTCTTGATGTCTGAGAGGTGAAACA
>JBOGOU010000514.1:0-5421 GCA_050748205.1 Pyrinomonadaceae bacterium
GATCAACATCGATCGCGGCCATTAGATCCAACCGCAAGAGCGCAAGATCCGCCAGGTCATCCTGAGTTAATCCCTCGCCGCGAAGATGAGTGTGGACACAGCGAAGTCCTCGGAAGCGTCCCGTAGCAACACGGATACGTTTGAAGTCGGGCAGCTCGATGCGGCGGTTATCTCCCACTGTCACGTATTCGACGTGACCCTTGCGGTCTATCAGTACTCCGATTTGCCTGCGTGTTTCGTGGGAAAGCTCGGCGATCTGCCTGGCAAATTCGGCTGTCACAATCTGATTCGCCGGGATGCGTCTGGTGTAGAGCTTCTCTATACGGCGCAGCTGATTCGGTTTTAGGCCCAGTGTGTTTCCAAGTACGTTACTAATGAGAACTTCTCCTCTCCTTGCTCTCGCGTCTTAAGGTCACTTGGGCCAACACGCGCGAAACCCCAAAGGAATTCACCAGAGGCATTCTGAAATGTTCCAGGACTGAAGTTACAGTGGGATTGGTGCGAGCGGGAATGTCGGACGCCGGGAAAACTCTTTTGCTGTTGCTCTGCGATGTCGCTTCGCTTATTCGCTTGAGCATTACCATTTTGCTTTGCGGCACCCCTATCTTTAAGCAAACACCGAAAACCCGAGCCCTGGGGAATAGCAGGGAGCCGCTCGTTGCGGGGGCGATTATAACATAGCGCCGTGGTATGCAAGCACGGTGTTGGGCGGCCTTACTGGGGAAGTTTGAAATCCCACCCACTCCTGGGGTGGGATTCAAATGCACCAGCGCTCCAGACCAATTAGACATGATTGTTGCGGCGTCGTATCATAAAAAGCTTTTTGTTCACCTTAGCTTTTGGCGCCTGATGGGAGCGAGTGGGCGCCGCAGAGTCTTAATGCGGCGCTTTTCCTTTGTAATGGGTACTGCAGGCAAGATTCTTAAGATAACTCCGGCAGCGGGAATTGTCGGCGGCGAAGTCGCTATTGACTGCGACGGCTTTGACACCAGCGAGCCGGCTACGTGCGTGGTTTGGTTTGACGACGATCAGGCCCATATCGTTGCGTTAGGTCCGAGACGCGTCGTGGCCCTCGTACCCGAAGTGAAGAAGAGTGGGCCTGTTGAGGTAACGATTGAGAGCGGAGGGAAACGAAGCGCTCCCGTGACCTTTGTGGTGGGCAGAAAAATCGCAGAAGATCTGCATCCAGTTTCGAACCCTGCTTTCGATCCTGAGGACGGCGCGCTACTTGTGACGCGTTCCGGTTCCCGCGGCGAGCAATTGCCTGTATCACTCTTTCGTCTCGATATCAACGGTGAGGTCAACGAATTCTCGGGTGATATCACTAACCCCACGGCAATCGCTTTTGACAAAGATGGACAGATGTTCGTTACAAGCCGAATGGATGGAACGGTCTATCAGGTCAATCCCTTCAAGGAAGCGGTGCCTTTCGTTCATAACCTCGGTATAGCGACGGGTATGGCTTTCGATCAGGCGGGAACTATGTACGTAGGCGATCGGACCGGTACGATCTACAAAGTGAACCGTATTGGTGAGGAGAAGGCGTGGGTTCAGCTTGAGCCATCCGTGTCTGCCTACCACCTGGCCTTCGGTCCCGACGATGCGCTGTACGTGACCGGGCCGACAGTCACCAGCTTCGACGCGGTATATCGCATTGACCGCAATGGCGAGGTCACTGTCTTCTATAAAGGTTTTGGTCGGCCCCAGGGCCTCGCTTTTGACACTCAAGGCAATCTATATCTCGCTGCCTCGCTGCGTGGGCGGCGGGGAATCGTGCGTATCTCACAAGAAGGTAAGCGCGCCGAGTTGTTTGTTGCGGGAATGAACCTTGTGGGGCTTGCGTTCAGTTCGGACGGCGATATGGTCGTGGTGTCAAACGATTCAGTTTACAGCCTGCCTTTAGGACTTAGCGGCACTCTTCTGAGTTAGTTCGTACCAATCTTAGTCCGGTAAGTATGTCAAAACCCCAGTTTTTGACACGTCTAGAGGGCCATGTTAGTGTGAACAAAAATGTACTTGTCACCAACCTTGTCACTGCTTAGCTAATGGGCAATATCGACGCCAACGCCGTAGCTCAATTCATTCTCTACATGGTTGCGCTGGTCTTTTCTCTGTCGGTCCACGAGTCGGCCCACGCTTGGATGTCAAATCAATTTGGTGACGATCTTGCGCGCCTGCAAGGTCGGATCAGCCTCAATCCCATGACGCATGTGGATCCCATAGGCACGCTGCTCTTTCCGGCTATATCTTTCTTCACTGGCGCACCATTGATTGGGTGGGCTCGCCCAACGCCGGTTAATCCGCTGAAGTGGCGAAACAAGCGCGTGGCAAACTTTTGGGTGTCTGTGGCAGGAGTGATTTGCAACTTTATTATTGCCATCGTTGCCGGCATAACCATTCGTGTTCTGTACTCCACCGGCGTCATCGGTTCGAGTCTATCGCCCGCCATGGCAAATTCAACCATCGCCCAGGGTGCCATTGAACTGCTGATTGTACTCTTTACGCTGAACGTGGCCCTCGGCGTCTTCAATCTACTTCCCATACCTCCACTGGATGGGAGCAAAGTGTTATCCAGCATTTTGCCTCCGAGCTTTGAACCCGGATTAGAAGCACTGGAGCGATTTGGTTTTCTCTTACTGTTTGTGGCCGTGTTTACCGGAGTCCTGGGAGCTATCTTTAGAGTTGTGATGCCAATTGCATGGTCACTGGTTTTTTTGGGCGCTTGATGAAAGTATGAAGAGAATCTTCAGCGGCGCACAGCCCACCGGCAACGTACACCTCGGCAATTATCTGGGCGCGCTGCGTAACTGGGTAGCACTGCAGCACCAGTACGAAAGCTTCTTCTGCATTGTTAATCTCCACGCCATCACTCTCCCGCAGGATCCCAAAACGCTCGCAGAGAAGACGAGGGAGTTGGCGCGCATTTACCTGGCCGTAGGAATCGACCCGGAGGTCTCAACGATCTTCGTTCAGTCTGACGTGTCCGAACACGCTGAGCTGACCTGGATTCTCAACTGCATCGCTCGAATCTCTGAGTTGGAGCGAATGACCCAGTTTAAGGATAAGGCGCGCAAGCAAAGCGAGAATGTTACCGTCGGCCTCTTTGATTACCCCGTCTTGATGGCCTCTGACATCCTTCTGTATCAGACCGACCTGGTGCCGGTTGGCGAGGATCAGAAGCAGCACCTTGAACTCACACGCGATCTCGCCATACGATTCAACCGCGACTACGGTGAAACTTTTCGCGTTCCCGAACCCTACATTCCCGAGCTTGGCGCGCGCATCATGTCACTCGCTGATCCGGCCAGGAAGATGTCGAAATCTGATGACGATCCGCATGGCTGCGTGATGTTGCTCGATCCGGTTGATACAGTTCGGCGCAAGTTCAAACGCGCCGTCACGGATTCCGGCACCGAGATCAAGTTCGACGCCGCGCGCCCGGCGATTACGAATCTGCTGACCATCTACCAACTGCTCACTGGCCAACAGCCCTCAGCAATCGAGGCTCATTTTGCAGGTCAGGGTTATGCTCAGCTGAAGGAACGGCTGGCCGATGTTACCGTTGATTTCTTGAACCCTATCCAGGAGCGGGTGCGGGGAATCAGCGACGAAGAATTGAATCGCATTCTGCGGCAGGGCTGCGAAAAAGCGCGAGAGATTGCCGCCGCAACGCTCGCGAGAGCAACGGAAGGAATGGGAATTGTTGGCGCAGGTAGGTGAGCGACTGGCAGCGGATAAATGGACGAAACGCCTGAACCAATCGAGCAAGTGCAGCCGGAAGACGCTCCGCCCGCGACGGTGAACGTCGCAGGCTCTACGCCCGAGCTCGTTCCTGACAGCCAAAGTGACGATCTAAAGATCGTGATGGGAGAATTTGAGGGACCGTTAGACCTCTTATTGCACCTCATCAGGCAGGAGCAGGTTAGCATCTACGACATTCCCGTCGCTCGGATCACCGACGAGTACCTGCGCTATTTACAGGTGATGCAAGACCTCGATATTGCCGTCGCCGGTGATTTCCTGGTCATGGCTGCAACGCTGATCGAACTAAAGACCAGGATGCTTTTGCCCCGCGACCCGTTTGCGGCGTCAGAAGAGGAAGAAGATCCGCGCCAGGACCTGGTCGATCAGTTGCTTGAGTATCAGAAATACAAGGCGGCGGCGCAGATGCTTTGGTCGCGCGCGACGGTTGAGCGCGCAGTATTCAAACGGGCAGAATTGGAGACGGACAAGAACAATCCCGAAGTCGTGGTGGGGGTTTTTGATCTTCTTAAAGTCTTTCAGGAAATTCTGGCGCGACATAAAGATGAGGTACTGCTGGAGATCGAGCGCGAAGAGATTTCGATGGCCGAGATGCTCGAGATGTTGAGAAATATGGTCTTGTCCTCGGGTGAACTAAACCTACGGGTCTTCTTCGAGCGATCTCGTTCCCGGCGCGAGCTGGTGCTGGCTTTTCTTTCCGTGCTGGAACTCGTCCGCACTACAGAGATCCGGTTGTTTCAACGGGAGACTTTTGGCGACATACTCGCTCGCGTTGTCAGCTAGCTATAACTAACGTTTGACAGAGAGATAAAGATGATGGGCGAAGCAACAAAAACTTCTAAGGACTATAGCGACGATGAGTTGGTTGATGTCGACACTCTTGATACCGAGGCCGATGAACAGCTGGCCGGCATTGAGGAAACTGCCGCTGAGACGGAGCGCGAAGAGCGTTATGGAAAACCACACACAGTGCAAAGCCCTGCGGAAAGAAAGGCGATAGTTGAAGCACTGATCTACGTCGCGGATGAACCGCTGAGTGCCAGGTCAATCGCTGAGGTATTGAAGGAGGACCAGCCGGTAATCGAAGAAGCGATCTCAGCGTTGGCTGGGGAGTTCAACGGACGAGGCAGCGGCTTGCAACTAAGAGAGGTTGCCGGCGGCTGGCAGTTTGCAACGCGCCCTGAGTATCACGAACACGTGCGGGCATTCCTCAAATCACGCCCCAGCGCCAAACTTTCGCTAGCATCTCTCGAGACGCTGGCAGTCATTGCCTATAAACAGCCCATCACTGTTCCTGAAATACTCGACATTCGCGGTGTGCAGTCGCCCTCGTCCATCAAAACGCTTTTGGACAAAAAGCTGATCGTTGCGAAAGGCCGCAAAGAGACAGTTGGGCGACCGATGATGTACGGCACCTCGAAGGAATTCTTAATTCAGTTCGGGCTAAAAGATCTTTCGGAATTGCCGAGCATCGAGGATTTTGAAGACTTGGCAGGCGGGGTGGTATAGAAGGAGCAGGAGGCAGGAGCAGGAGGCAGTGGGCAGGAGGCAGTGGGCAGGAGGCAGTGGGCAGGAGGCAGTGGGCAGGAGGCAGTGGCAGGAGGCAGTGGCAGGAGGCAGTGGGCACGAGGCAGTGGGCAGGAGGCAGTGGCAGGAGGC
>JBOGOU010000515.1:0-15725 GCA_050748205.1 Pyrinomonadaceae bacterium
GCATGGAGGCATGGGTGTGTCGCCGCCAAATCTTCTGGATTTTCAGCAACAGAATCACTCTTTCCTGAACATCGCTGGATACGCTGGCGGCAGCTTCATCCTCACGGGCGCCGGAGAGCCGCTGCGCGTTCAAAGCGTTAACGTTTCGCACAACATGTTTTCGGTCCTGGGAATCAACCCACTTTTCGGAAGAAGTTTTTCAGAAGACGACGAAAGACAGGGACAAGACCAAGTGGCTCTAATTGGCTTCGGCCTTTGGCAGCGACGCTTCGGTGGCGACAAAGGCTTGGTTGCACAGCAGATCACGTTGGACAACAAAACCTACTCGGTCGTGGGCGTGATGCCACCCGAGTTCGAGTTTCCGATTCAGACTGAACGAGTCGAGGTGTGGGTGCCCTTGTCGTTGGAGGAAGATATGAGCCAGCTGAGAGGCGCTCATTATCTTGATGTTGTCGGCCGTATTAAGCCTGGAGTGTCGCTGACGCAAGCGCACGCCGATCTGGAAGTCATTGCTCAGCGACTTGCCCTGCAATTTCCTAAGTTTGTCCCGGGCAAGACGACAGTTGTGCCGTTGAAGCAGGATATGGTTGGCCAGGTTCAACCCTACCTGCTGATGTTGGCCGGCGCGGTCATGCTTGTGTTTCTGATTGCCGCAGCGAATGTCGCGAGCTTGATGCTCGCTCGCGCCGCAGAGCATCAGAAGGAGATCGCCTTGCGAACGGCGCTCGGGGCAAGCAGATCTCGCCTAATGAGACAACTTCTCACGGAGAGCCTGATACTTTCTCTCCTCGGCGGCGCGGGTGGGGTGCTGCTGGCAACGTGGTGCACGGACTTTCTGGTAGCAATCGCGCCTGGTGATCTTCCACGCCTGCAAAGCGCGCACATAGACGGTTGGGTGCTACTGTTCGCGTTAACCAGTTCTTTGATCTGCGGCATTCTCCTGGGACTGGTTCCGGTGTGGCGCTCCTCCGTTCCAGACTTACACTCGACGCTCAAAGAGGGAGAGAGCAGAAGCGCGACTGCTCCGCGCCAATCCTTGCGCAAGACGCTCGTGGTTACCGAGATCACTTTGGCCCTCGTGCTGTTATGTGGGGCGGGCTTGCTGATCAAGACACTGTGGAAACTGAACGCAGTAGACCCAGGCTTTGATCCCGAGCAGGTCCTGGTCGCGGAAGTTGTTCTGCCAAAGTCGAAGTATCCTGACGAAGCACACCAAACGGCCTTCTTCCAACAACTGCTTGAACGAGTCAAATCACTGCCCGATGTGGAGTCCGCAGGCGGTACGAGCAATCTTCCGCTGAGCGGAACGAACATGGTTTTTCTAGCCTCAGTCGAGGGGCAACCGAATAGTTCGTTTCCCGCCAGCTTTCGGGCTGTTAGTCAAGACTACTTCCGCACCATGCGCATCCCGCTGCTCAAAGGTCGCTGGTTCGACGATCGGGATACGGCGTCGAGTCAGTCTGTGGTTGTCATCAACACGACGATGGCGCGTCAGATTTGGCCCGATCAAGATCCATTGGGAAAACGGATTAAGCATGGCTTCAAAGAGCAAGTAGCCGAGGTAGTCGGAGTGATTGGGGATGTGAAGTATGGCGGTCTCGATCAGCAAACAAAGCCGGAGATGTACGCTCCTTTCTCTCAACGCGCCTGGCCCTTCATGCGTGTTGTGGTGCGGACGAAATCAGATCCGCTGAACCTGGCCGCCGCCATCCGCGCCGAAGCTCAAGCTATCGACAAAGATCAACCAATAGACAAGCTAACGACGATGGCATCAGTGGTAAGCGCTTCGATCGCCACGCGTCGCTTTTACATGCAGTTGCTTGGGACCTTTGCGGCCCTGGCGTTCATTCTGGCTTCGGTGGGGATTTATGGAATCGTGTCCTATTCGGTCGCGCAAAGAACGCGAGAGATTGGTATTCGCATGGCGCTGGGCGCACAGCAAAGCGACGTGCTGCGACTCGTGCTAGCCGAGGGTTTTAGGCTAGCGATACTCGGAGTCGTGTTGGGTTTAGCGGGAGCCTTTGCTTCGACGCGAGTTCTGACAAATTTGCTGTTCCAAGTGAAGCCAACGGATCCAATGACCTTTATCGCACTTTCGATCCTACTTGCGTCGGTAGCGTTATTGGCCAGTTATATTCCGGCCCGGCGCGCAGCGAAAGTGGATCCGCTGGTGGCACTGCGATACGAGTGAGAATTGCGAATTTCGGATTTCGGATTTGATTTTGGCATCAGTTGATTCTATTGGCTGACTAACCAAAGATCGCTAAACACCAAGTCCGAATCCAAAATTGGAAATTGGAAAAAAGTCATGGAAACACTCATACACGACCTTCGCTTTGGCGTCCGCATGCTGGGAAAGAATGGTGCGTTTACTTTCGTGGCACTGTTGACCTTGGCACTCGGCATCGGGGCGAATACCGCAATCTTCAGTGTAGTTAATGCAATTGTGTTTCGCCCGTTGCCCTATTCCGCCCCGCAGCAGCTGGTCGGTGTTTGGACCAAGGATCTACAACGGCCAGGCTCGCAATATCCCGCGGCGATGCCAACCTTCCGCGACTGGCAACAACAGTCGCACTTCTTCAGTGGTTTCGCTGCCTACGCGTTTAATCGATTTCACGTATCCGGAAACGAGGGGCCCGATGAAACGCGCGGTGTCTTAGCCACTTCGAACTTTTTCGAAGTGATGGGAGTGGAACCGCGACTGGGGCGAGCCTTGCAACCCGCCGACGAACGCGAGCGTGTGGTAGTAATCGGAGATGTGCTTTGGCGTCGTCGATTTAATGCCGAACAAAATGTTATTGGCAAAACGATAAACCTCAACTCCGAAACGTTCACGATCATCGGCGTCATGCCCGCTTCGTTTCGTTTTCCAACACCCGATATCGAACTTTGGAGCAGCCTGGCTCCGATGTACAGCATCGACCCGCGGTCATCAGTGGGAGATTGGATTAATAACCGTTCGTTACGTGGCTATCGAGTAGTGGGCCGTTTGAAAGACGGCGTGTCACAGCAGCAGGCGCAAGCCGAAATGGACACCATCGCCGAACGCCTCGCCAAAGAGTACCCAGAGTCGAACGCCGGAACGGGCGTCGTGCTCGTCCCGTTGCGTACACAGATGATTGGTGATTACCAGAAGGCATTGGTTGTGTTGCTTGTAGCCGTAGGTTTCATTCTGCTGATCGCTTGCGCGAATGTGGCGAATTTGATGATGGCGCGAACGGCGGCGCGGGATCGCGAAATTGCGATCCGCCGGGCAATGGGGGCCGGTCAATTCAGACTGGTCCGTCAGATGCTCACCGAGAGTGTCCTGCTTTCCACCCTGGGAGGACTAATCGGATTATTTCTGGCGACGTGGGGCGTCCAGTTGTTGCTCGGGCTCACGCCAAAAGACATTCCGCGCCTTGAGGGTGTGAGTGTCGATCGCTCAGCGTTGCTGTTTACACTCGTTATTTCTTTTGGCACTGGTGTGGTGTTCGGCTTGGCCCCGGCCTGGCATGCGCGCAACCTGAGTCTCAATGAATCGTTACGCGAAGGCGGGCGTGGCATTGCGGGGTTGGCGCGGGTCAAACGTCTGCGGAGCGTGCTGGTAATGAGCGAGATTGCTTTGGCCGTCATCCTGCTGATTGGGGCAGGCCTAATGCTCAAAAGTTTTCAGCGACTCACTGACGTCGATCCGGGATTCAATCCAGATAAATTGTTGACGATGGCCGTCGGTCTTCAGTTCGTTCGTTATCAAGATCCGGCAAAGCAGGTTGCGTTCTTCGATCAGGCTTTGCAACGCGTTCGCTCGTTGCCCGGAGTGGTTGCGGCGGGCGCGTGCACCAGTTTGCCACCCTCATACATTCAACAAGGGACTGGCTTCACAATAGAAGGTCGGCCCGAGGAGCCGGGCACACAGCCGCCCTCGGCGATCTACATGCCCGCAACACCCGGTTACCTCGAAGCGTTAGGTGTGACTCTCGTAAGCGGTCGCACAATAGCTGATGCGGACACCTCCCAGGCGCCTGGCGTTGTAGTGATCAATCAAACCCTTGCGAGGCGCTTTTTTCCCAATGAGGATCCGGTGGGCCGCCGTATCACGATCAGTGGCGTAGTACGAACTATCGTTGGCGTCGTAGGCGATGCAAAGTACCAGGGGCTTGGAGTCGAAGCAGGGCCGCAGACATATGTGCCTCACGCGCAGAGTCCCTTTCCTGGTATGCGGATCATCGTGCGAACGAAAACTGATCCATCGAGTTTGGTATCTGCCGTTCGCACTCAGATCCAATCCGTAGACAGCGAAGAGGGGCCGACCAGAATCGCACCTATGACGCAGTTACTCTCAGAGTCAGTCGCGCAGCCACGTTTTAATGCTCTTCTCATAGGCTTGTTTGCCGCTCTCGCATTCATTCTTTCGGCAATCGGCATCTACGGCGTGATCAACTACGACGTGACGCAGCGCACCGGCGAGATCGGCGTTCGCATGGCGCTGGGAGCGCAATCTCGCGATGTTTTGCGTTTGATCTTGACACAGGGCTCTGTATTAACGCTCGGCGGATTGGTAGCCGGCCTCGGAGGAGCCATCCTCTTAACTCGGTTTCTGACTGGCCTGTTGTTTGAGGTTAAGCCCACTGATCCGCTCACATACGCAGTCGTCGCGAGTTTACTTGCCCTGGTGGCTATCGTGGCTTCGCTGATTCCCGCGTGGCGCGCGACGAAAGTCGATCCGCTGGTGGCGCTTAGATACGAGTGACCTATCGGACGTATTGGACCTATTGCAATCGGATTTATAGGAGAAATAGAGATGCAAAACCTGCTGCAAGACTTGCGTTATGGCCTTCGCACTCTGCTGAAGAAACCCGGCTTTGCTTTGATCGCGATCGTTACGCTGGCCCTCGGCATCGGAGGCAGTACGGCAATCTTTACGGTCGTCGATGCAGCGTTGCTACGCGGGCTTCCGTACAAATCGCCAGAGCAGCTTTATCACCTTTGGGAGAGTCGACCGCAGCAGGAATTTTCACAACGCGAATTTTCTTATCCGGACTATCAAGACTACCAACAAAACGAAGCTTTTGAAGGAATCGCCGCCTACACACGAGGCGGTGGGATCATGACCGGGCGCGGCGAGCCGGAACTTGTCTTTAGTCCGTCGGCCACCGCGAATTTCTTTTCGCTACTCGGGATCGAGCCCGTCATCGGGCGCACATTTCAGCCCGGCGAAGACAAACCGGGGTCCCAACGAGTCGCCGTGCTGACCTATGGAATGTGGCAGCGCAGGTTCGGGGGTGACACCGGGATCGTAGGCCAGTCGCTTACGATCAATGGCGAGAGTTACACCGTGATCGGTGTGTTGCCCGCCAGCTTTCAGTTTGCCCTCAGACAGGCTGATCTATGGGTCACTTATCAACCGAATGAAGCACAATTGACGCGTCGCTTCATGCACGGAACCAATGTCATCGGGCGGCTCAAACCAGGTGTGAGCGTCGGACAGGCCCAGACAGAACTGAACGTTATCGCCAAACGCATCGAGCAGGACCACAACGAGTCACACGCGGGGACAGGAGTTAGACTCGTCCCATTGCAAGAACAGTTCGTGGGAAATGTTAAACCCATACTGTTAGTCTTGCTTGCAGCCGTAGGATTTGTATTGCTGATTGCGTGTGCCAACGTCGCCAGTCTGCTGCTTACCCGTTCACTGTCCCGACAGAGAGAGGTTGCGATTCGCTCAGCGCTTGGCGCCAACCGCTGGCGCGTGATCCGGCAAATGCTGACGGAATCTGTGCTGCTTTCATTAGCCGGTGGAGCGGCAGGGTTGCTGATTGCTTACTGGGGAGTGGATGCCCTCGTTGCTGCCATGCCGGAGAACCAACTCAACTCGTTACCCTTCCTTAAATCGTTGCACATTGATGCACGCATTCTCGGATTCTCTTTCGGGCTTTCTTTGCTTACGGGAATGGTGTTCGGGCTGGCCCCAGCGCTCCAGTCGTCGCGGCTCGACCTGAACGAAGTGCTGAAGGAGGGTGGTCGAACTAGTTCGGGTGGAGCGCGGCATCACCTCCGCAGTGCGTTTGTTATGACGGAGATCGCATTGGCTGTAGTGCTATTGGTGGGAGCAGGATTGATGATGAAGAGCCTGATGCGTTTGTTGCAAACAAACGTGGGATTTAACCCTGAAAACGTATTGACGATGACAGTCGTTCTGCCTCCGGGCAAGTACCGTGAACCCACTGCCCTCGTGAGTTTTCACCAGCAACTAAAGGAGCGCGTTCAGTCGCTTCCGGGTGTCAGTGGCTCCGGTACAGTGAACATTCTGCCACTACAGGGCGGAAACACAACTCGTTTCTTCGTCGATGGCGATCCGGTTCCGGCGCCGGGACAGGAGATTGAGGCCAACATCCGCGTTGTCGACGAGACCTATTTTCAAACGCTCAGCATTCCGCTCGTGGCGGGCCGTATGTTCGATGAACGTGACAGAGCGGATGCTCCAGGCGTCGTCATTATCGGCAAGACCGTAGCCGACCGAGTTTTTGCCGGCCGTGACCCAATTGGACGCCGAATCAAGTATGCGAGCTTCCAGGGACCACCCGACTTGATCGTCGGTGTCGTAGGGGATGTGAAGATCGCCGGACTGGATGAGGCGATCAGACCGGTTCTGTATTACCCGTATCGCCAGAGTCCCTCGATGGCAACAAATCTCGTAGTGCGCACAAACGCAGACGGTGCGACGCTGGCAGGCGCCATTCGCAACGAAATCCGCAAGTTGGAACCAGACGTGGCGCTCTTCAGTGTTCGTGAGATGGAGGATTTGATCGCTGACTCACCCGCGGCTTTCATGCGACGCTTCCCGGCGCTGCTTATTGGCATCTTTGCGGTCGCGGCAATCGTGCTGGCGTCTATCGGCATTTATGGAGTCGTTTCATATTCGGTCAGCCAACAGACACATTACATCGGCGTGCGAATGGCACTGGGCGCGCGGACTTCCGACATTCTGAAGATGGTGCTGAAACAGGGACTCGTACTGGCGCTGCTGGGTGTGGCGATTGGAGTGGTGGCAGCCCTTGGCCTGATGCGGCTGTTGAGGAGTCTGCTTTATGAGGTACAGGCAAACGATCCAACAACGTTTGTGGTAGTTGTCGGCACACTGTTTGTTGTGGCGTTGTTAGCGTGCTACATCCCGGCGCGGCGGGCCACGAAAGTCGATCCGTTGGTCGCGCTGCGTTACGAGTAAGAATTTCGAATTTCGGATTGCGAATTTCGAATTTTAAAATTGGCGTCAGTTGATTCTGTTGCCTGACCACTCAAAGATCGGTAACCACCAAATTCGAAATTCGCAATCCGAAATTCGAAATTCTCATTTCGGCGGCCACGGACTGAAGTCTGTGCCACGGGCAATTCGCAATTCGTTTTTTGGGAATATTCGCCATGGAAACTCTATTTCAAGATATTCGCTACGCCATACGAAGCCTGCTAAAACGACCAGGGTTCGTGGTTATTGCTTTGATTACTCTCGCTCTCGGTATTGGCGCAAACACAGCGATGTTCACGGTGGTCAACGCCGTGCTGCTGCGGCCTCTGTCTTTTCCAGATTCTGAGCAACTGGTCCTGTTTGACGGTATCAATCCGGGAAAAGGAATCACTCAGAGCAATATGTCGATTCCTGACTTTAGTGACTGGCAAAGAGAGACCCAATCACTTGAACACCTGGCGGGATTCGTGTCCGGCGGCACATTGCTCGTTATGGGTGATGAGCCGGAACGGATACATAGCGGCCTGGTTACATCAGATTTCTTTCCTTTGTTTGGAGTGAATCCACTCAAAGGGCGTGTCATTCAGGCCGACGATGCTCAACCGGGTCGCGAACCGGTGGTTGTGTTGAGTCATGCACTCTGGCAACGGGCCTTCGGCTCCAACGCGAATGTGGTTGGAACGAAAGTCACACTCAGCGGAAAGACCGCAACTGTGATCGGCGTGATGCCGCCGGGTTTTGATTATCCCCAGCGAGCCGAGTTGTGGACTCAATTTGTGGTGGACCCGGCGGATGAACAGCGCGACAACCGGTTCCTTGGCGTTATCGGCCGGCTCAAGCCGGGGGTTGGGATTCCCCAGGCTCAGTCAGAGATGGACACGATCAACCAGCGACTGGCCCAAAGCTTTGTTGATACGAACCAAGGCTGGGGCGTCAAGATGACAAACTTGCGCGAACGTCTGGTAGGTGAATTGCGGACCTCGCTCTTCGTGTTGCTGGGCGCAGTGGCTTTCGTGTTGCTCATTGCCTGCGCGAACGTTGCCAATCTGTTGCTCGCTCGCGCGACATCCCGGCAAAAAGAGATTGCCGTGCGCACAGCACTCGGCGCCAGCCGCATGCGCATTATTCGCCAACTGCTAACTGAGAGCCTGCTGCTCTCCGTTGTCAGCGGCGCACTCGGGTCACTACTGAGCGTCTGGCTTACTCGCCTGCTTATCGCCGTAAGTCCGGCAAACAGTCCGCGCTTTAACGAAATCGCAATCGACGGAAGAGTATTTCTCTTTACCTTTGTCGTCACGATCCTCACGGTATTTGTCTTCGGATTGGCTCCTGCATTACAGCTGTCACGCCCGGCTATCAACGAAACTCTGAAGGAGAGTGGGCGGCAAGGCACGCCTGGTTTAGCCAGTAACCGTGTAGGCAGTTTGCTGATGGTTACCGAGATTGCTCTTTCATTTGTCCTGCTGGCGGGATCGGGATTGCTGATCAAAAGCTTCTTGCGTCTGACTGAGGTTAGTCCCGGGTTTAATCCGGACAACGTGCTGACAATCCGAATGGCGTTGCCGCCGGGAAAATATCAACAGGGCGAACCACGCGCGCAGGCTTTCAATCAGATTATCGAACGCGTGAAGACGCTGCCTGGGGTGGAGTCGGCCGGCGCGATACTCAGCCTGCCGCTTGGTGGCGACACGTTCAATGTCGGCCGTTCGATTATCCGCGAGGGTCGACCTGAGACGCCTGAAGAGTCGTCAAATGCGATGTACCTCGTGGTAACGCCAGACTACTTCCGCACGTTACAAATCCCGCTTAAATCCGGCCGCACATTTACCGCCAACGATAACGACCAGTCGCCGAAGGTAATTATCGTTAATGAAACCATGGCGCGACTGCTTTGGCCTGGCGAGAGTCCGCTCGGCCGCCGGATAAAAGTCTGGCGCGATGAAAAATTTTTACGCGAAATTGTGGGCGTAGTCGGCGACACGAAACCCTCGCTTGATACGGACGCGCCTACGCAGATGTATGTCCCCTATGCCCAGGATGCGACCTGGGGAACCCTGACCCTGGTAATGCGCACTGCAGGTGAACCAACCGCAATGGCTGGGGCAGTTCGCAATGAAGTCCGGTCGGTGGAGAAGGGCGTGCCACTTTTCAACATCAAGACAATGAATGATGTCGTCGCAACGTCCGCAGCTCCGCGTCGAACGCCAATGTTGTTGCTGACAACTTACGCTGGTATGGCGCTGTTGCTGGCGATGCTCGGCATCTACGGCGTGACTACGTACTACGTCACTCAGCGGACGCATGAGATAGGCATCCGGATTGCACTCGGAGCGCAACTCGGCGATGTGCTTCGACTTGTCTTACGCCGGGGCATGTTGCTGGCAGTAGTCGGCGTTGGATTAGGAGTGGGCGGCGCCGTCCTGCTGACACGTTATCTAACGACTATGTTGTTTGGCGTAGAACCGGTAGACACGCTCACATTCGCGGGCGTCTCGCTCGTGCTCATTAGCGTTGCCCTGATCGCCTGTTACTTGCCTGCGCGGCGAGCAACGAAAGTGGATCCGCTGGTGGCGCTAAGGTACGAGTGAGAATTTCGGATTTCGGATTGCGAATTTCGAATTTTAGATTGGCGTCAGTTGATTTTGTTGCTGACCACCCAAAGATCGTTAAGCGCCAAATTCGAAATTCGCAATCCGAAATTCGGAATCGGCAATTGGAGGTAAGAACATGAACACACTTTGGCCAGACATACGTTACGGCACACGAATGTTGCTTAAGAATCCGGGAATCACATTTGTAGTGATTCTCGCCCTCGCATTGGGGATCGGCGCCAACACCGCGATCTTCAGCGTGGTCAACGCGGTGATACTGCGGCCCCTACCCTATCAAGAGTCTGATCGCCTCGTGTTCTTGAATGAGCGTAGCCAGGTAATGAATGAGATGTCGATTTCCTATCCAAACCTTACGGATTGGCGAAATCAGAATCAGGTGTTCGAGCGCATCGGTGTGTACAACCGCAATAGTTACACCTTGACCGGTTCTGGAGAGGCCGAACGCATACCTACTGCTCAAGCTTCCGCGGATCTTTTTACGGCCTTGCGCATGAACGCAGCTATCGGACGTGTATTCACCAATGATGAAGATAAACCCGGTGGCCCGCCCGTCGTCGTTTTGAGCTACGGTTTGTGGCAGCGGCGCTTTGGCGGGCAAATGAGTATCTTGAATCAAGCGCTTACTCTCAATGGGAAGAGCTACACAGTGATCGGGGTAATGCCACAGGGCTTTCTTTATCCCAGCCGTGTCGAAATGTGGGTTCCAGTCGGTCAACTCTCCGGCGATTCAAATTGGCAGCAGCGAGGCAATCACCCTGGTCTTTACGGCGTCGCGCGGTTGAAGCCAGGCGCAACCCTCGCGCAGGCACAGGCCGACATGGACAACATTGCGTTAAATCTTGAAAAACAGTATCCCGACTCGAACGCTGGAACTCGCGTAAGGATACGGCCGCTGCTGGAAATCTATGTCAGCGACGTGCGGAGCACCCTTTGGGTGTTATTTGGGGCCGTAGCTTTCGTTCTGCTGATTGCCTGCGCAAACATCGCAAACCTTCTCCTGGCTCGCGCCTCGGCCAGGCAAAGGGAGATGGCTATTCGCTCGGCGCTGGGAGCCGGCCGTTGGCGCATTGCACGCCAGTTACTAACCGAAAGTGTGCTGCTGTCTTTACTTGGAGGGACCTTGGGTCTGCTACTCGCTCGCTGGGGTATCGAACTCATTCTCTACATCAGTCCAGACGCCATTCCGCGCTCACGTGAGATCAGCCTTGATTGGCGAGTCCTGACATTCACGATTGGGATCTCGGTTCTGACGGGAATTCTCTTCGGTCTCATGCCTGCGCTGCAAGCCGGCGTAGTGGATGTTCAGGAAACTTTGAAAGAGAGTGGCCGCGGCACAACGGGCAGGCATTGGCTACGCAGTTCGCTTGTAGTCGTCGAGGTAGCCACTACGCTGGTTTTGTTGATCGGCGCCGGTCTGATGATCCGCAGCTTCTACCGGCTGCAAAAAGTGAATCCGGGTTTCTCTTACGACCAGCTGACCAGTTTCAGCATCTCTTTACCACAAAGGAAATATGCGAGCGAAGAACAACGCAGCGAGTTTTTCAAGCGACTCGTCGAAAACATTCGAGGGTTGCCGGGTGTAGAAGCAGTGGCCGCTGCTTCTGGACTCCCGCTTGGCAACAACGGCTGGCAAACCTCATTTGTGATTGACGGTAGACCCCTTCCGCCGCGTGACGAGACTCCCTTGATGGAAGCCTGCACGGTCACGCCTGACTACTTTCGGGCGATGAATATCCCTCTGCTGCGCGGCCGCTATTTTAACGACCAGGACAATCGATCCTTTCTCACGGGACGCGACTTGAGCAAGCTCAACGAGGGCGAAAAAATGATAGCCGGAACGAACGCGATTATCATTGACGAAGAATTTGCCCGGCGGTATTGGCCCAACGAAGACGCCGTTGGCAAGAGAATCAAATTCGGCTCTGATCCTAAGTCGCCCACCCTCACTGTGGTGGGAGTCGTCGGCAGGGTCAAGATGGACGGGCTCAGCCAGGACTCAAATCGGGTGCAGGGCTACTTCCCATTTGCCCAACTTCCTTTTAGTGGCATGGCGGTGATTATTAAAGCTTCCGGTGATCCCAATCAGCTAATCGCTTCCGCGCGCGAGCAGGTAAAGGCAGTCGATCCCGAGCAACCAATCTACAGCATCCGGACTATGAACGAGATCAGGGCCGAGTCAGTCGCGCCGGAACGCCTAAATCTAACGTTGCTGAGCATCTTTGCGGGCATCGCCCTGGTATTGGCCATCGTCGGCATTTACGGCGTGATGTCCTACTCGGTTACGCAGAGGACACACGAGATTGGTATACGCATGGCAATCGGCGCGCAACCGCGCGACGTGTTCAGGATGGTGATGGGACAGGGAATGCTGTTGGCTATGATCGGAGTAGCTATCGGTCTGGTTGGAGCGTTTGGCCTTACACGATTAATGACGGCCATGCTCTTCGGCGTTGAGCCAACCGATCCCGCAACCTTTGTCGTGATCGCGCTGCTGCTCACCGTCGTGGCGTTAGTGGCCTGTTACGTGCCCGGGCGGCGCGCAACGAAAGTCGACCCAGTGGTTTCGCTGCGTTACGAGTAAGAATTTCGGATTTTCGGATTGCGGATTTTGTGTAGTGCAGTGGAATAAGAATTTCGGATTTCGAACTTTGCGTACGTCAACAACTCGGCCCGGGATCTGAACTCGAGATTGGTTCAGACAAAATCCGCAATCCGAAATCCGCAATCCGAAATTTGACATGGAGGCTGCTGATGGAAACACTATTCAAAGACATTCACTACGCTCTGAGAGGGTTGGCTAACCGTCCCGGATTCGCACTCGTGGTGGTGCTGACTTTTGCTCTCGGGATCGGAGCGAACACCGCCATTTTCACCGTCGTGAACTCCGTGATTCTCAGGCCGTTGCCCTACAAAGATCCTTCGCATCTGGTGGTGGTGCACCAGGCGAAGGAAGGCAACAGCTGGTCTACAGTTTCCTACGGCGACTTCAACGATTTCCGTGAGCGCCAGCAATCATTCGAGCAACTGACGGCATTTTCCGCCCCTTGGATCTTCAATCTCTCCGGAGCCGGTGAGCCGATTCAAGTCAACGGCCAATGGTCATCGGCGAACCTCCTTTCGATGCTGGGAGTGTCGCCGATTGAGGGGCGCGACTTTACCGCCGCCGACGACAAGGAGGGGGCGCAGCCCGTAGTCATCTTAGGTTATGGCCTTTGGCAGCGTCAGTTTGGCGGGAATAAGGCGATCATCGGCAAGCCTATCAATCTTGATGATCAAAGTTTCACGGTCATCGGTGTTGCGCCACCCAACTTGAAAATAACCGACGATACCGACTTGTGGGTTCCTTTAGCGCTGAACCGAATCAACAGTCGTGGGCGTTTGATTCGTTATCTCTCCGTAGTCGGGCGGCTCAAGCCCAATGTGACTCTGCCCGGAGCTCAAAACGACCTGAGCATCATCGCCCAGCAACTCGAGCAGCAGTATCCGGACACGAACAAAGGTTTTGCCGTGCACCTGACTCCTATGCACGAAGAGATCGTGGGAAAAGTGCGCACCGCTTTATTCGTGCTTCTCGGATCAGTTGGCTTCGTTCTCCTAATTGCTTGCGCAAACGTCGCAAATTTGACGCTGTCACGCGCCATTGCGCGCCGTAAGGAGTTTGCCATTCGCACCACACTGGGTGCAGGACGCAGGCGTTTGATACGACAACTTCTAACGGAGAGCCTAATCCTCTCATTGTTTGGTGGCTTCATAGGTTTGATCCTGGCCACGTGGGGTATTGACCTTCTGTTGTCGCTCAGTCCGGAAAGCATACCTCGCCATCAGGAAATCGGACCCGACAGGTCTGTTCTGCTCTTCACACTTGTTTTGTCGCTGTTGACGGGATTGATCTCAGGAGTGGTTCCGGCATGGAAGGCTGCCAAAATCGATCTCAACGAAACGCTCAAGGAAAGCGGGCAGCTTCACGGTTCAAGTGCCCGGCATCAACGCTTTCGCCGCGTACTCATAGTTTCGGAAATCGCCCTGGCTCTCGTGTTGCTCACGGGTTCCGGGCTGCTGATCAAGAGCTTTGCGCGCCTGCTGAATGTCAACGCAGGCTTCGATACGGAAAATGTACTGGCGTTGCAACTGACTCTGCCCTCCTCGAAGTATTCCCAACCGCCGCAACGGACCGACCTCTACCAGCAGGTTGAGACACAGCTTAAGGCGCTGCCGGGCGTAAAAGCAGTGGGCGCCATCAGTCGAATGCCTCTTTTTGCCGGGGACATTACGACTGGACGCTCCAACATTACGAGCACCATCGTTGTCGAAGGGCGCAACGTCGCGGAGGGAGACTTGCCTGAGGCTGATTACCGCGTCGCCAGTCCGAGTTACTTCGAGGCGATAAATATTCCACTCGTCAAAGGGCGCATCTTCAATTGGCAGGATGAACCGCGCGACAGCGCGGGCCGCCCAATGGTGGTCGTTATCAATGAGACGATGGCCCGTCGCTTCTGGCCCGGTGAAGAGGCCATCGGCAAACGTATCAAATGGGGCGCCGCTTCGCCCACCGATCCGTGGTGGACGATCGTAGGAGTTGTGGGAAACGTACGCCATTTCAGACTCGATATGGAGCCGCGTCCCGAATTGTATCGACCTTACCTCGTCAACCCGCTGGGCTCTCCCATTTTGGTCGTGCGCACCTCTTCCAATCCGGAGACTTTAGCTGCGGCAGTCCGCAGCGCAGTGCAAGCCATAGATCCGAACATCCCGCTATCAAAGGTAAGCACCATGCCGCAACTCATCTCACGTTCTGTGGCGCCGCGGCGTTTCTCGATGCTGCTACTGGCTATTTTTGCAGGCGTGGCCTTGTTGCTCGCAACGGTGGGCATTTACGGGGTGATGAGTTACTCGGTCATGCAACGGACGCATGAAATCGGAATCAGGATGGCGCTCGGGGCACAGGCTTCCGATGTGCTCAAGCTGATGCTCAGTGCCGGAGTGGGACTAGCTCTGACAGGTGTGGCTATAGGTCTGCTTGGCGCGTTCCTACTGACCCGTTGGATGACCACTCTTTTGTTCGGTGTTACGCCTACTGACGCTTTAACTTTTGTGATGGTCCCGTTGTTCTTGATCGTCGTCGCGCTGGTCGCTTGTTTCATTCCCGCGCGTCGCGCGACAAAGGTCGAACCATTGGTGGCGTTGCGATACGAATGAATTCATTGCCAATTGCCAATTGCCGATTTGAGTGAAGTTGCAACTTGTACATCGGCAGTGGAGATACGTATTTCGAGAAACGGCACACAAAATCGGCAATCGGCAATCGGCAATTGGCAATGGGTAGTTGTTACTGGGAAATCTAAGACAGATCATGGCAACACTAATGCAGGACATTCGCTACGGAATTAGAAGCCTGCTAAAGCGACCCGCTCTTACCGTGATTGTCGTGATCACACTCGCGCTTGGCATTGGTGTGAACACAAGCATTTTCACTCTCATATACTCGCTCGCCTTGCGCCCACTTCCGGTGAAGAACCCTGACGAGATTGTGAACGTGTATCAAACATTCGAGGGTCGCTTCGACCGCCGAATTGAGGGAAATATTGCTTTGCTCTCCTTCCACGATTACCTCAATTATCGAGATCGGACGAGCGCGTTCTCGGGTCTTGTAGCATATGCAGAGAAGAGTTTTAGTTTGAGTGGCAGCGAAGGGGAAAAAGTGAATGGTCTCCTGGTGTCGGATAATTACTTTTCCGTGCTCGGGGTTGGAGTTGCTCATGGCCGCGCTTTGATTCCCAATGAATGCCAAACGCCCGGGCAGTGTCCTGTCGCGGTTCTTAGTTATGGGTTTTGGCAAAGACGGTTTGGGTCTGATGCATCTCTTGTTGGAAAGTCACTAACTCTAAACC
>JBOGOU010000516.1:0-2062 GCA_050748205.1 Pyrinomonadaceae bacterium
ACTTCCTAGCTTTTCCGCGAGAGGTCAAATTGGAATCTAGCCAGCCTCCATTTTCTCGGAGGAAACATTCAAATTTTCGTAGCCGATCCGGAGACGAAAGTGTTTCAGCAGAAGCCTCAAAAGGACCCGTAGCCATACGCACGTAGCTGTTTGCCTTTATCAGTTTTCACAATTGCACTGGCACCCAGCTAGGTCGAGCAGGCTAAAAAATGACGCATCAGAAACTACAACAACTCCTCGGCCACATTGAGCTAGTTGGAACAGGTACTTCGCACTATAATCTTTCTTTCCTCAACTGCGTTGTCCGTACATCCGCCTTGGAAAAAGGAGCCCCGTCATGAAAAAACTATCGGCGACCTGCCTTGCTCTTGCCCTGACGCTGGGCACAGTTCCTGCGCACACCTCGCAGCAACCACAAAAGCCTCAGCCGGTGCCAGCTCCAGATGAAGTCGTGCGGATTACCACGGAGTTGGTCCAGGCGGACGTTGTTGTCACGGACAAGAATGAGAACATTATTGGCGATCTGAAGCTCTCTGATTTCGACGTGTATGAGAACGGCAGGAAGCAGGATCTAAAGTTCATGGAATTTGTGAGCGTCGTCGAAGGAACGCGGGTCGAGGGTGAACGCCCAGCCGGTCAGCGCTCGGTCATTCCGCCAGGTGCGGAAGTAGGAGGCGGTTTGACGGCGCGGCAGTTGAAACGAGTAATCGCTTTCGTTGTTGATGACTTGACCATCCCTTTTGATGACATGGCTGCGGTCCGAAAGGTGCTCCTTGATTTCGTCAATGATCAGATGCGTGAGGGTGACCTGGTGGCCATCGTGCGTTCGGTGGGTGGTAAAGGCCTGCTCCAGCAGTTCACCAGCGAGAAGCCATTGCTGAGGCGAGCCATCGCTGCTCTTAATGTCTCTACAAACCCGTTCTCGGCGTTTAATAATCCTGCGCCTGATCGGATTGCTAGTGCGCCGCAGAGCAGGTTAGGAGCAACCGCGGACGGTGTTGGTCAGGTTGGCGGTGAAGATGCCACAAGCTTTGAAGACCTGGGCGCCCAGAATCTTAGCGATCCCGACGACGAGTCGCACAGGCTAATCCGGGGCCTAATATCGTTGTCGACCGCCAATTTCGTCATTGACAGTCTGAAAGAGATTCCCGGTCGAAAATCTCTGGTGCTTATTTCCGGCGGGATACCGATTTTCGAGCCCTCGAGCAGTGGATCGGCTTTCTCAAACGTGACTTACCTGATGAATCAACTCGCGAACAACGCGATCCGCGCCGGGGTGGTCATTAACACGCTGGATCCGCGCGGCCTTAAAGCCTCGCCGGGTGTTACCAGTTTCAACGCAACTCCCGGAAGGAGTGCACTCGGCGCACCGGATCCCAATTTTGGCCGCGGAGGCAGCAGCGCGGGACGAGCTGACATTACGCTAAACACCGAAGCCGGGGGCGATGACCCATTCGGTCCGCTGCTCGCAGGCGCATCCGAGCACCTCGGCCTGAATACAGTCGCTAACGCCACAGGCGGCGTTTCTGTAGTGAACACCAACGACTTCAAGTCTGGCTTGGATAGAGTCCTCGCGCGCAGTAACGGCTACTACTTGCTGGCCTATACACCTTCCGAGAAGTTCAACAACAAGTTTCGCAGAGTTGAGATTAAGGTCAAACGGGACAATGCGAAGGTCTATTCACATCGCGGTTACTTCGCGAGAGAAGAAAAGGGCTCGCCTGCGCCACGCACGAAGGAGGAGACAATACTGGCAGCGGCGAAGTCGCCTCTGGCGAAAAGCAGTCTCGATGTTGCGGCTAACATTGTCCTTAAGCCGTCACCCGCAAGTAACAAGACGATGGTCGAGACCCACATACTGATTGATGCTAAGAAACTGACCTTCAAACAAACTCCAGATGGTAAGTATCAAACCTCATTCGACGTGGTTGGTTTCATTTACGATCAGCTGGGCAGATTGCGCGGCGGGTTCAGCGAAACCGTCACGACTAGTTTGACTCCTGCGAATTACAACGTGGCGCGCAGCTCGGGTCTGACCTATTCGGCGAGCGCGGAGCTGCCT